>NZ_JAUBVJ010000126.1:0-17774 GCF_036702785.1 Microcoleus sp. AR_TQ3_B6
TCATTCCATCATTCCTCTTTCACGATCGTCGCTCTATTTTACTATTTTTCTCCGCCCTTTACAAAAAAGCACTACCCGCTAAAGCCTCTACAGACGATATTTGCATTCGCATCAGTGCCACAAATCGGGGGGCGGAAACTGCCAGCATCGACGTATTACCTACCCTTTGGTTTCGCAATACCTGGATCTGGACTGGTAATAAACCGCAGTCACAGCTAACAAAAATTGCTGATGGTGTAATTAAGGCGAACAGTAAGAAATATGGAGATTATTGGTTGTTTTGTGAGGGAAATCATCGGCTTTTATTTACAGAAAATGAGACTAACAGCCAACGCCTCTACGGAGTCGCTAATGCCTCGCCTTATGTGAAAGACGCTTTTCACGAGTACGTAATTCACAACGATCGGGATGCAGTGAATCCGAATCAGGTTGGGACAAAAGCAGCAGCTTGGTATCACTTGGAAATTGGGGCGGGAGAGACGAAAGTAATTCAACTGCGATTTACCAACCAATATACAGATACGCCCTTTAATGCAGCATTTGCTGATACCTTCCGCCAGCGTCAAACAGAGGCAGACGAATTTTACGAAACGCTTACCCCCGGTCTAGATGAGGATTGCCGCAACGTCCAACGACAAGCATTTGCCGGGCTGCTGTGGAGCAAACAGTTCTATCAATATGATGTCCGTACTTGGCTGCATGGAGATTCAGCAGAACCTACCCCGCCCAGTCAACGCCTCACTGGCCGGAATGCTGAGTGGTGGACGCTCTACACTGAGGAAGTTATTTCCATGCCCGATAAGTGGGAGTATCCTTGGTTTGCGGCTTGGGATTTGGCATTCCACTGCATTGCTTTGGCATTAATCGATGGAAATTTTGCCAAGCAGCAATTACTGTTACTAACTGGCGATCGCACCATGCACCCCAACGGTCAATTACCCGCTTACGAGTGGGCGTTTGGCGATGTCAATCCCCCCGTACAAGCATGGGCGGCTTGGCGCGTCTACAAAATTGAAGAGAAACGAGTTGGAAAGGGCGATCGCAAATTCTTGGAACGAATGTTTCACCGCTTGATGCTTTACTTTACCTGGTGGGTGAACCGCAAAGACCTACGAGGGCAAAACTTGTTTCAGGGAGGATTTCTCGGATTAGATAATATTGGGCTATTTGACCGCAGCAAGCCATTACCGACGGGGGGATATTTAGAGCAGGCAGACGGCACAGCATGGATGAGTATGTTCTCACTAAATATGCTGGCGATCGCTCTGGAACTATCCCGTGAGGACGAAACATACAGCGATATGACGTTGAAGTTTTTTGAACACTTCCTCTACATTGCTAACGCCATTAATAATGTAGGTTCTGAAAAAATTGTGCTTTGGGACGACGAAGACGGCTTTTACTACGATGCCTTGCACTTACCCAACGGAGAGGACGTGCGACTCAAAGTACGGTCAATGGTGGGACTGATACCGCTATTTGCTGTCGATACTCTGGAGGCAGATTTGTTAGAAATTGTGCCGGGGTTAAAAGACAAAATTGAGTGGTTTCTCAACAACCGTCCCGAACTGGCCAAAAATATTGCTTGTATGACTATTGAGGGAGAGGGCGATCGTCGCCTGCTTGCCATCACCAGCCCCGAAGTGCTGCGTCGTATCCTGCGGCGAGTGTTGGATGAGGATGAATTTCTCTCACCCTATGGTATCCGCTCGGTTTCCCGCTATCACCAAGAGCATCCCTTTATCTTCGATTGGGATAGCACTCGCTATCAGGTAGACTATGAGCCTGCTGAGTCTACTACCGATCAATTTGGCGGTAACTCTAATTGGCGCGGGCCGGTTTGGTTTCCAGTTAACTTTCTACTCATTGAATCTTTGCAAAAGTTCTATCACTACTTAGGCGATGACTTTAAAGTAGAGTGTCCCACAGGTTCAGGAGTAATGCTCAATCTCTGGGAGGTGGCCGCTTACCTGGAGAAACGGTCGATCGCTATTTTCTTACAGAATCAAGATGGGCAGCGTCCGGTTTACGGTGGTATTGCAAAATTTCAGCAAGACCCCCATTGGCGCGATTTAATTCTCTTTTACGAATACTTTCACGGCGACAACGGGGCTGGACTGGGTGCAAGTCACCAAACCGGATGGACAGCACTAATTGCCAAGTTGATTCAGCAGGTAAACGATAAACCTTGATTGCTTACTTCTAACTTTTTGCTCTATAACAACCAAAGTTTCTGTTAATTCTAACGAACACAATACTTAACGCAATTTACTCTTATGACTCATCCTTCATCATCGAGCGATCGCGAGCATTCAACACCCCCGACGATCCACTATTGGCACGTCTGGACTGACGAAGACGGCATCAGCCACCAGTGCCGTTGCCAAATTCAAGACTTCACTCTCAAGAGTATTTCACCACCTGCCTCTCCTCAGTGGCTCGAGCAAATGCAGCAAGGCGGTGCTACTGTCGTCTTTACAGTGCAACCTGTTGGCTGGATTGGAACTTGGCATGAAAATCCAAAACCCCAATGGATTATTCCGCTATCGGGACGCTGGTTTGTGGAGACGATGGACGGCCAACGAGTGGAGATGGGTGTTGGTGAAATTTCGTTTGGAGAAGACCAGAATACTAAAGCGAACGCACAGGGACAGAAGGGACACCTTTCTGGCACCGTGGGCGATGCGCCCGCAGTTCTGATGATTGTGCAACTTGAAGAAACGCCGACAATCGGGCAGGCTTGCCGCTTTCGTTAATCTCAAAATTTTTATGTTGAATCGCATTCAGGTACAACGGATTCGTGCTATTGGATTAACCGTGAGTGATGCCGATCGCTCTCAGGATTTCTATACGCAAGCACTAGGGTTTGAACCCGTTTCAGACATCACAGTTGAAACAGAGGATTACAGCGACTTATTAGGCGTGGCTGAGACAACAATTCGCATTGTCACCTTGCAGCTTGGAGATGAACTCATTGAGCTGATGCAGTACCTCAATATTGAGGGAAAACCGATTCCCAGGGATTCGCAAAGTAATGATTTGTGGTTTCAGCATTTGGCGATCGCAGTTAGTGATATGGATCGGGCTTATGCTCATTTGCGATCGTTTCCAATTGAACCGATTTCAGTTGAACCGCAGACGATACCGCCTGAGAATAAAGCATCTGCTGGTGTACGAGCTTTCAAGTTCAAAGACTGCGATCGCCACCCTTTAGAGTTAATTTGGTTTCCTGCGGATAAAGGGCAAGACAAGTGGCATCAAAAGAGCGATCGCTTGTTTCTAGGAATCGACCATAGTGCGATCGGGATTAGCAACACTGAGCAGAGTCTAAAATTTTACCGCGACTTGCTGGGAATGCAGGTTGAGGGTGGCAGTTTCAACCAAGGTGAAACCCAAGCTAGACTTGATAATTTATCAGAAGAAGTAGAAGTCCGAATTACAGCACTGCGACCCGATCGAGGCGGTTTAGGAATTGAACTGCTAGACTATGTTGTGCCTCCCAAGAGTCGTCCTATGCCGAGTGACTGGAGAAGTTGCGATATTGCACATATGCAAGTCGAGCTAGTTGTCAACGATATTGAGCAGGCAGTAGATAGACTGCGGGAGAATGGGGTTGAGGTTGTGTCGTCACGGGTTGTGGAGTTTACAAATAGCTCGTGTCCTTATCGTCAAGGTTGTTTAGTCAAAGACCCTGACGGACATACTATGTTAATGATTTTAGAATAATAAGTGTAATTCTGGTTGTCTAATATCATGTCGAGTTGCATAACCATAATATAAATTTCGTTCGGTAGCTAAGCTAAACTTATTTTTATCACGGGTAATCATCCTGACAGGATATGACGGTTCAACTCATCGACGGTAGATTCCCCTCGCTCCTACACCGGATACTTGAACTGCATAACACAACACAATACAGCAAAGCTGCATCACAAATTTACTCAGTATTTTCAACATCAACATCCTCTGGCGACTCATCATTAGTTTCTTGAGTCGAAACCTGAGACAGATCTGAAGCTTCCTCTTCAGATACTTTTGATCTCAATTGCAGTAAAATTGTGCGAATTTCCTTCGGTACGTCCGATGACTTGATATTGTCATTGCCAATAATGTCTTTTTTTGATAAGTTCAACTTCAAATCCTGATTGATCCAGTTCAGTAAGCTTTTGAGCGTTTCCTTTCCCATTCCTACAGTAACTAGATCATCAAAATCATTGTACCGATCATAAATTGCCAGTAATTTTGAAGCTTCGCTCTTACAAGCTTGTCCCCTATATTCTGAATTATTCAACAATTGTGCCGTTTTGCTAATACTATCTTCAAGGTTGAAATTAAAATTATATCTAGTAAGCTGAATTGTTTCTTTCAAAAATTCCTTTATTTTATCCTGAACTTCTATTTCTGTAGGTAGAGTTTTGCTGGGATGTTTAAGTGATAAAGCACGAACAATTACATTGGGAGACAAAACGTAATTTTCTATCTCATGTTTCATAAGTTGATGGAGCTTAACGTTATACTTTGTTGCGTAATTGGCTAACATATCTCGCCATTCATTGCTAAGTCCGTCCCCATCTCTTACATAGTGAATTTCAATATCTTGACCAACGAATTCCTTAAGGACTTCATTTAATTTAAAAGGAACCTTATCATCTTTCCCGCGACCCTTTAACATGGGTGCTGTATTAACTCCTATAAAACATTTTGTTCCAATAGCTTTATCAAAAGCTTCCATTATAGAAGTGTCGCGATCCTCAAAAAATATTATCTTTCCACTGATTACTGACTTCCCTAAGTCATAAGTCGTAATAGATCTATCAAGACGGTTTTGAATCTGTTCTTCTACCTCATCCGAGCTAGCTAAGGGCTTGTTTATTGGTGTAATAGAGGAGATAGGAACTACTTCAGAAGGCTCAGCCGAGCGAATAATAGCAGTTGAATGCGTTGATATTATTATCTGAATATTAAGCTCTTTTTGAATCTCTCTTAAAGCGTTTGCCAAGGACGCTTGTAAGTTTGGATGCAAGTGAGCATCAGGCTCGTCAAGAAGAACAATGAAAGATTCATCTGGGCAGAAGCGATAAATTGGAGCAAGTATTTGCAGCACCTGCATAAATCCACTGCCAGATGAAGTAAAATCAAGTGATAATTTTCGGTTACTTAAAAGCTTCTCTTCATAATTGGCTGTAACATACAAATCACGCTGTTGCTCAAAAAATATATTGCCTAACCTGAAGTCAAAGTCATCCGCTAACCTCTTTTCCAATCTTGTAAATTTATCAGGTTTTTTCTCTTTTGTATCAAGCAAAAGATTCCGAATAATTGCACTGACTTGCCCAGAACGAAGCCTATCTTTTATGGCCACAGGAAAAGCACGTTCCTCAGATGTCAATAATCCAACAAAGCCCGATATGTATAGTGGCGGTTTTGTATGTATATCAGGATTTTTTGACAGATCATTTGAACTTGAGGTACACTTCGCATTAAAATTGCCAAATAAAGATCTAATTTGGAGGCGATAAACATTTTGTTTATTGTCAAAAAGTTCAATAGTTGTTCCACCAGCACCTTTTGCAGTTCCACCCCTAGAAATTTTGCTGTAGAACAGCTCTCTATAATCTGCAAGAACTATTCCAGGTAGAGTTGGTAGACCAATCCCGGTTTTTTTTACTTTTATATTCCCATTAGCATTAGTTACAAGGTTACCAGTAGACAGAACTATTAAAGAAAAGTTGAGTGCTTGTAAAACTGTAGTTTTACCAGAACTGTTTTCTCCCATTAGAACTGTAAAGGGATGAAGATATACTTCAACTTCTGAAAACTTTTTAAATCTCTCAAGGCGAATACGCTCTAGCATACAGTTGCAATGTTAATATCTGTTTTCTGTGTCTAGGAGTTGTGTTTTGCCTGCTCGATATTCAGTCACTGCCTCTGCTGCCAGGAAAGCGAGTGCATCCTGAAATGCCTCAAAAGCTCTATCCTAAAGGGTTGAGTCCTTAAAGTTCTTCAGGAATCAGTACCATGAGCGCATCCTAATCACTCGCAGGAAAGGTTTTTAGCTTGGCGATCACTTGTTCGAGTAGCTCGGTCATCGCTATCGTTCTCCTAGGAAAGAGATATTCTTCATTATTGCTCACTAGACTATGACCTGTGTTCATCCGTTTATCTGGTACAACGCACTGTTAAACTGCCTCAAGGCATGAGTGATGATTCATCCTCCAAAAATTATAACATCCAGGGAATACGCACCCCTACCTAAAGCCGCGATCGCTCTCCATTTCAGCCAGTCTATAAACAGTTTTTATCAGCGTTTGCCGGGACTAGATACTCATTGTACTCTCTCATTTAGAGATTTTTGCAAACGATCGATCGCACAATGCAGACATTTCATTTCATGGGCAATTCGGTCTAGTTGTGTGGAAACAGGAGTTTGTTCTCGAACAGCTTGCCTCGTTGACGTTACAGAACTTGGATTTATAGCCAACTCTGATATCCTAGCGATATGTAACTGTTCAATATCCTCGTGAATTGCTTCGATATAAATATTTAGATCCGGTAAAGCTAGAGGTGGGTGTCCCTGTTCGAGGGCATTTGCTAAGTTCTCTAAAATTTGGACAATTGCATCGGTAAATCGCTGGAAATCTGCAAATTGGTACTCTCCGCTAAATTTCTGCTGATGTTCTGCTAGGGTTGTAACTGAGCTGAAAAAAGCACGAATGTAAAGTATTAGCATCGCGATCGGTTCGACTTCTCCTCGAACGTGACGGGGTTCGCTGAATAACCTTTGAGCCGCAGCATTCGCATTCGCATTCTCTAATGCCGCTTGATGACGCAGGTTTCTGAGAGTTTCAGTAGAGCAGTTTTGTTCTGGGTTGATATAGCTAGCTGCAACCTGTTGAAAGTACGCGAGATTAGCTCGAATAGTTGTTGCTAGCTGTGCCGGAAGTTGCGATCGCTCCCAACTGGGGAATAACAAATAGCTACCTAGCAATGCTAAAATTCCTCCAATTAAGCTATCGACAATGCGCAATACTCCAATCTCCCAGCCGCCTTTACTTGTCATATTCAGTAGCAATATGATTGCGGGAGTGAGGAGTGTAATAAAAATGCCGTAGCTCAGCGATCGCACCGACATAGCAGCGACTAAGAGTATCAGAAGACAGACTAATATTGCCACAGGATTGTGGATAAGTATGACCAGGGCAATGCCAAAGATGCCCCCCAATGTAGTTCCAATCACCCGTTGCACCGTTGTCTGAGAAGTACCGCCAAAGTTCGGCTTTAGGGCAACTACAGCAGTGAGCGTGACCCAATAGCCTGTCGGTACTTGCAATAACACGGCTACTAATTCAGCAGTCGTTACTATTAGCGCCAGCCGCAAAGCGTGACGAAAAATAACAGAATTAAAAGTGAGATTGTTCCGCAGCGTGTCAATGATTGAAGAACGCTGTGGCTGTATCGGGGGATAAATGTTTAGCTGGGCGATACTGCGCCTTTCTCCCCGGTGTAAATCTGTGGCAATTTTCGCATCGGTATGAATTTGTTCTGCTAGCGCTTTCAGACTAGCTACAATCTTGCCAAGACTCACCAAGTCAGCATAGTCATCTGCGTGAGCCAAACTCGCCTGATTCAGGACTTGAGAGTGTATGACTTGCCACTGGTATTCTAGTGCCTCGATCGCCCGATC
Organism: Microcoleus sp. AR_TQ3_B6; assembly: GCF_036702785.1. Classification (NCBI taxonomy): domain Bacteria; kingdom Bacillati; phylum Cyanobacteriota; class Cyanophyceae; order Oscillatoriales; family Microcoleaceae; genus Microcoleus; species Microcoleus sp. AR_TQ3_B6. Next base: position 7,685 of record NZ_JAUBVJ010000126.1, read on the forward strand.
CAAATCTCCCAAGCGAACAACACTCTTTTCTTTGGGGAGTGATTCTGATAAAAATTGCAAAGCTGCTGCCAATGCTTCTATCACTTGCTGAATTTCTCTGTGCACCTGCTGGAATAAGGAACTAGAGGAAGCGATCGCTAACAGTTCAACCAGTGCTACAACAGAATTAGTAATTTGGTTAGCATCCTCAATTAAGACAAGTAACTGATTGCCGCGCAAATCAGCACTTTCTCGGCCCGTCCACACAGCACCCCAAACACTCCGGGCAGAGGTCAAACCCTGTATTACGCTGTCTTGAGCTTGTAAGAATTGCTCTGCCCACTTCTGACGCTCCTCCAGAGTTAAGGGCATCTCGCTTGCCATTCGCAAAAATTTGCTCACTGTGGCATAACAACTGCTGGCTGCTTCGATCGCTGGTGTATAAGGGCGTAGCACCCACAATCCTAGAGATAACACCATCGCCCAGACACCTCCAGCTAGACACAGCGCACATTGCAGAAAAACAGTAGAGAAATCTGGGAACGAAGCAAATTTTGCTAGCGAGACGATAAACATAGTTGATGTAACCACGCTAACCGTCGCAACGGCAGTACCAAACACACCAGCGAAGCCAGCGATGAACATCACTAAGAACGTTGTTGGAATAGCTAGCCACAGGGTACTATTAACCAGATTCGCCATTAGCAAAGCGGCAGTAACGCCAATGGTTGCTGCGAGCATTACAGTTGCTTTTTGGCGGTAGGCTCCACCCGCATCAACCATACCCACAAACATAGCTCCCATCACCCCGATCGCACTTGCAGCAGAATGACCGGTAATGAAGCCAACGGCAATGGGGCCGCTCACTGCCAAAAGGGTACGCAAACCGTAGAGGATGTCAGGTTTACCCGGCTTGAGCTGAAACTGCTGCAACAGCCAGTTGAAAGATTGTCGATCGCCAGATGGCATCACTAGGCTACCTCTTTAAATTAAATTAACTGGTTTCTGCTTAATCTTTTTGATACAAGTGAGGAGACAAAAAAGTTTTTAACATACAGCAGATCCACGTTGATAAAGTACATCGGTCAAGCGATCGATCGCTGTAGGGAAACGGCACTGCCGTGTCCTCTATCTTTGCTTGACATTGAATCCATCGGAGAGGTAAGCCTGGGTTCACCGTCCAAAAATCAGAGCGTCCAGCGAATACGCACCTGGACCGAAAACCGCGATCGCCACCAACATTACACAGTACATAAACGCCTTTTCCCAACTTGGCGGTTCCCCTTTTCCTAAAGACCCCTGATACTGTTCTTCAGGAATTAAATAGGGGTCGCGACCCACAAAATGCTTACCTTCGGAGATGTGTAAATAGGCCGCAAACACCATTGAACCCAAAATTGGTAAGCTCGCCAAAAGTGTAAGCAATCCCAAAATTAGGAAAATTCCGCCGCCCAACATCGATGCTGCTGATAGAAAGCAAAGAAATATAGGCATTTTCAAAGAATCAGCCCACTGTCGAAGATGCGTTATTTTAGGATAGCCGTGCAGTAAGAACAATAGACCGACACTAACTCTTAATAGTAAAAGCATTACGCCTTGAAGCCCGGCGGGGAAAACAGTATTAAGCGAACTCAATAGGTTTAGACCTAGCTCTGGTAGATTGGATGAAATGTTAGTAACTAATAGAAAACTGAAGGCAAAGCCAATAACAAATTTGTAAATCATCTTTGCACTCCGCGAGTATTGAGGTCGATCGCATATTAAAGATGTGCCTGCCGTAATAAACAGGCGATCGCGCTTCGCTCCACCAAAGGTGAGATTAGCACAAGTCTCCGGCACCAAAATTTTCCCCAAACGAGCGCCATCGGGCGCATATACCTGCACGCTATCCTGAGAGCTAGTAAAGATATTGCCGTACTCGTCCACGCGCAACCCGTCGGGCTGACCCGGATCGATGACTGCAAATACGCGACCGTTGGTTGCACGCCGACCACTTACAACCTCGTACACGCGGATGTGATGAGGCCCATCGGGGATGTTGAAAGCAGCGGTATCGGATACATGGTTTTTGGTTCTGGATATCTATCCTGTGGCATTTCTATGCTGGTGACAATCATCCTGATGATTGTAATGGACGTTGTACATCCCCCTGCTGTCTCTACTTCCCTGAGCTTTGCTTTGAAGGCGGGTAACGAAAATAACCTGGTTTTGTTTGGTTTAGCTGTCAGTATTACTGCCCTGTTAGTTGTACTGGAGCGCTTTACCCTGTGGGTGTTAGCTCGCCACAGCACATCCTAGCCTCGCTGCCGAGTGCAAACCTAACTCATGAGTTCCAAATCTAAGGTTCCAAGTTTTAAGGAGATTGCGACGATGAATGACTTACAGAAATCTGAACCCCAAGACAAACATCTCAATGCTCGAGAAGAGAACTCTGATAGCGCAGCATTAGCAAGTATTCGCTCCTCTAGTCATCCCATGGCTACAGGGCTTGGGGCAATCGGTGGTAGTGTGGCAGGTGCCGCAATAGGTGATTCTGTTGGTGGGCGAGTGGGTGCAACGCTTGGAGCAGTGGCGGGAGCGATCGCGGGTAGTATCGCTGGAAATGCCCTAGCAGAAATCGCCGAAGAAGTAGCCCAAGAGGTAAACGAGACAATAGGGTTGGACGTGGGAGCCGATAAGAAGGAGATTGAGTTGCCCCGGCACTACTCCTGGGATGAGCTACGCGCTTTATCAAAGCCCCGGTTCAAGGAGCCTATTTAATTTTACCCTCCAACCCCACTGCACCAACTGGCTTGCTCCTGGCTTCAAGAGCATTGGTAACAAGTTAAGCTAAGAAAGCATTTGTCAATGAGCAACTATGCTCAACATTTACTCGGATTTTGGGCATAAAACTGATATTTGGGCGATCGTGCGATCGTGTCGAGGGTGATATTTATACCTACTCCCTCTCAAATCGTGAATTTTCCACTCCTAAAAAAGCAGTTTTTTAGAGTAATATTACTGATTGACAAATACAATTAAGTCTTAATATCAAGTCCGGTTAATTACTTATAAATCCTGTACGGGCATCGGCTAAATATGGCATCGGACACGATCGGACAAAAGTATTATAACTATTCAACCGGACTTGATATTATCTGATATTTTCAGGCTACTGCTATCAGGGTAAGAGCATCTCATATCAAATCCGTTAGCATCGGAATAGTAAATTCGAGTTCACTGTTGACGGTTGACTGTGAACAGTGAACCCTCAACCGTCAACAGTCAACATCACGGACGGTGTAACCGGAAATAATATCAATCAGTCTTGACCAAAGGATTTGAGAAGAAGCATCATGTATTCATCATTCATTGTCGCCCGTTTCCTTTTCTGTCGCAAGCTAAGTTTGAGAGTGATTTCTTGATTGACAGGATTCAGGGACATCCGTCTGATTGCAGCCAAGTTCCGAGGGCTATTCAACGACCGAATGCGACATCGATCTTCATTAAAAGTGACTAGAGGTAGGCGTACAGTTTTTGCGAAAGGAGCTGTAATAGGAGTGGCTGGGCGGACTGCAAAAAGAAATGATCGCCAGGAAGCATATGCAGTGAGAAGGCAGCATTTGTGTGCTCTTGCCAAACTTTCAGGTCATCGTAGCTTACCTCGCGATCCTGTAAACCACCAAAGGCAGTGATAGGACAATCTAGCGGCGGCTCAGGTGTGTAAGTGTAAGTCTCTATGACGGCAAAATCTGCTCGTAGAGCAGGAAGGAGCAGCTGCATCAGTTCAGTATTCTGTAACACGACTTCGGGCGTGCCATTGAGCCGGCGGAGTTCTTCTATGAACTCAAACTCTGGCAAAGCATGAATTGGTGGATCTGGATCGGGAACTTGAGGTGCGCGGTAACCAGATACGAAGAGGTGGACTGGGCTCTTACCGTAATTTTTACGAAGTAGACGAGCCAGCTCAAAGCTGACAAGTCCGCCCATACTGTGACCGAAGAAAGCAAAAGGTTTGTCTAGGTACGGAAGAATGGCGATCGCGATCGCTTGAACAAGGAGCTGTAGCCTAGTGAATGGGGCGGACGTTATCCGCTTTCCCCGTCCAGGAAGTTCGACAGGACAGACCTCCAAAGCCATCGGCAGGCTATCAGACCATGTCCGGAAAGTCAGAGCTGCACCTCCGGCGTAGGGAAAGCAAAACAGACGCAGGCTCGCCTGAGGATTGAGCGATTGCCAGCTAACCCATGTGTCTAAAGTCCGTGTACTAATCATATAGCAATGCTAAGCTTCTCGAACATATTTATCCATTTTCTTCAGTAGACTAAGCGGTCATACAAGAGCTGGGTTTACCCAAGCGCATTCTTAAATTGGCGTTAGTAGTTGCACCCGAATCGTATATAATACACCCCCGCAATAAACTGGGGTTATTAGTGCAAATAATAGCTGTGTTGTACTTAATTTATATATACCTAGAGATTTATTTTGTAATAATACTTTAGGTATACATCCGGATAAAGAATTATATCTATCATTAGTCTAGTGTTCTCTAAAACAAAAAGGGCCAAGCTCTCCTGAATCGCTGTATCCAGAAGAGGGCTCAATATTTTCGTTAGGCATTTTCGTTTCCAACCATCGCAACCCATTGGTGTTATGAGGCGGAAGAGTGCCGTATGAATTGTAGTTCCCCAATGTCCCCTTGCTGAAAATTTTTAATAAATGGTTACCACTCAGAACTTAGCCTGCGATAGAAGTTTTAACATCGATAATGTAGTTACTTTAGTAGATATTCTTCAGAGTAAAGCGCTATACCAGCCTGACAAAAAGGCTTTTACTTTTCTGCTAGATGGAGAAACAGAGGAAAGTAGTTTAACATATCTAGAATTGGAGTTGCAAGCACGAGCGATCGCAACCAGGCTGCAAGATTTAGGGGCAAGCGGGGAGCGGGCGCTGCTGATCTACCCACCTGGGTTGGAGTTCATAGCCGCATTTTTCGGGTGTTTGTACGCTGGAGTCGTTGCTGTCCCGGCGTATCCACCACGGCGCAACCAGTCTCTATCCCGCCTTCAATCGATTGTGGCAGATGCAGGGGCAACTATTGCGCTCACCACCAAAACCGTCTTGTCCAATGTAGAACGCCTATTCACCCAGTCTCCGACTCTACAAGCTCTGCATTGGCTGCCTACAGACAACATTGCTAGCGACTTAGCACAAGCATGGCTACAGCCAGCTATCAGCAGTGACACCCTGGCGTTTCTCCAGTACACCTCAGGTTCTACGGGTAGACCTAAAGGGGTAATGGTAACTCATGGAAATCTGCTGCACAACGAACAAATGATCCAGACGGGATTCGAGCATACAGAGAAAACCATCTATGTAAGTTGGCTACCCCTTTTCCATGACATGGGTCTAATTGGCAATATGCTTCAGTCTCTATACTTGGGTAGGCCATGCATTCTCATGTCTCCCGTGGCTTTTCTGCAACGCCCTGTACGCTGGCTCCAGGCTATTAGCCGCTACAAAGCTACCACCAGCGGTGCACCCAACTTTGCTTACGAGCTGTGCCTTAACAAGATAACCAACGAACAACGGGAGACTCTCGATCTGAGTAGCTGGGATGTAGCTTTCAACGGAGCAGAGCCTGTTCGTGCCGAGACGCTGGAGCGGTTTGCAACTGCCTTTGAACCCTGTGGATTTCGCCGAGAAGCTTTCTACCCTTGTTACGGAATGGCGGAAGCAACCCTAATGATTTCTGGTGGAATCAAGGCAGCTAGGCCTGTACTCAAAACCGTTGAAGGAGAGGCGCTAGAGCAACATCGGGTGGTTTCAGCTTCTGGGAAGAATGATGAAGTTCGGACGCTAGTTGGCTGCGGTCAAACCTTACTAGAGCAACAAATTGTCATTGTCCATCCCGATACCTTGACCCGTTGCCAGCCTCATGAAGTGGGAGAGATTTGGGTTTGGGGCAACAGCGTTGCTCAGGGTTACTGGAACCGTCCCGAAGAGACACAGGCTACGTTCCAAGCATACTTGGCAGACACGGGAGAGGGTCCATTTCTGCGTACAGGCGACTTAGGATTTTTGCAGGAGGGTGAGCTGTTTGTCACAGGTCGCCTCAAAGACCTAATTATTATCCGGGGCCGCAACCACTATCCCCAGGATATTGAACTGACGGTGGAAAAGAGCCACCCGGTAGTACAACTTGGTTGCACTGCCGCATTTTCAGTGGAGGTGAACGCACAGGAGCGACTGGTGGTTGCTTGTGAGGTAGAACGCACTTCCCGCCGCAATCTAGACGTAGATGAAATAGTTGGGGCTATCCGTAAGGCTGTGTCCCAGCAGCACGATTTGGAAGTTTATGGAGTGTTGTTACTTAAGACAGGGACTATTCCCAAAACTTCTAGTGGCAAGATTCAGCGCCATGCCTGTAAGGCAGGGTTTATAGCAGAAAGTCTATCTGTTTTAGGTTCCAGCATCCTAAGCCACATTGATGACTTAATTGAAGCCCCTACCCTAACTCAAGAAACATTACACCCTACACCCGAAACACAACGTCAATTGTTGTTGGAATTAGACCTGCGCAACCAACTTGCTCGACTTTTAGGGATTTCTCCATCTCAACTCAACCCGCAGCAGCCTCTTAACACCTTCGGTGTCGATTCCCTGAAAGCTGTGGAAATTAAGAACCAGATTGAAGCAAACTTCGGTTTCGTTTTACCGATCGAGACATTTCTGGATGACATTAACATTACCGAGCTAGCTACCCAAATTTTATCTGGGGCAACATCCTCTTCCCCAACTCCCTCATCTATCTCTGCACCAATACAAACAACAACTGAGTTTCCCGGACTCAAACAACAGAGAGTATCACAAAGTATTGCTCAACCCCAAAGGCCAGCCACCAAAAATAATCTGGAATTTAGCTTGTTCTACTTTTCCAGTGAAGAGGCTGAATTTACAGACGATAAATACCGACTCTTAATTGAAGGGGCAAAGTTTGCCGATCGGCATGATTTTGCTGCAGTCTGGATACCAGAACGTCATTTTCACGCCTTTGGGGGCATCTACCCCAATCCATCAGTCTTGGGTGCTGCGGTGGCAATGGTAACTGAGCGTGTTCGCCTCAGAGCCGGCAGTGTTGTCTTACCGCTGCAAAATCCCATCCGAGTCGCTGAGGAATGGTCTGTTGTTGATAACTTATCAAAAGGTCGAGTAGACCTCGCCTTTGCTAGGGGTTGGAACCCCAATGACTTTGTTCTCTCGCCAGAGACTTATGCTAACCGTACAGAAGCCCTGTTCTCAGGTATGCAAACAGTTCAAAAGCTATGGCGGGGCGAGTCAATCTCATTACCGAATGGAATTGGTAAGGAGACCGAAATTAAAGTTTATCCCCTCCCCAAACAGCGGGAATTATCGGTTTGGATGACTTGTAGTGGGGGTAAAGAAAGATTTATCGAAGCCGGTGCCCTTGGAGTCAATATTTTAACGGCTCTTCTTTTCCAACCGATTGAAGAACTGGCCGAAAAAATAGCCCTTTATCGTGATTCTCGCGCCAAACACGGTCACGACCCTGAAGCTGGTCATGTGACTCTAATGCTACATACATTTGTCGGCGAAGACATAGAAGTAGTTCGCAACCAGGTTCGGGAACCGTTTATAGAATACCTGAAGAACTCTGTCGATCTATGGCGTCAGGATTCAAAGAACTTGGACGATTTGACCGAGAAAGAGCGGGAAGACCTGCTGGCTTATGCCTTTGAGCGCTACTTTCAAACAAGTGCCTTATTTGGAACACCAGATACTTGCCTAACAAAGGTTGCTCGCCTCAAAGAGATAGGTGTGAATGAGATTGCTTGTTTAATCGACTTTGGAGTTGATGTGGATGCAGTCATGGCCGCGCTCTACTCCCTGACAAAGCTTAAAGAGGATTCAAATGCTAATGTCAATTCCGCCGAGAGCGACGACAATCAGCCACCTGACCGGGCGACTATAAGCAACAAAATTGACCTGCAAAATCCAGAGCAGTTGTTGAGCCAACTTTATCAGCTATCTGAAAAAGAAGTGGATTCATTGCTAAGCAAGCTGCTTATCAATAACCCTAGGTAATTTTGCCGTAAAACTAGGATTTTACGTCATTTGAGAGCTGTTTGTGAAAAAATTACCCGGACTTATTGAGAAGTTACGTAAATGAAATGAGCATTATTTCCAAACAAAACGCTAATCTTTCGCCAGCTCAAAAGCGGGCGCTTCTGGCAGAACTCCTTCGGGAAAAGGCTAAGGAGTCTAAATCTCTGTTTCCTTTATCCCAAGGGCAGCAAGCACTGTGGTTTCTTTACAAGCTTGTGCCTCACAGTTGGGCTTACAACACCCTGTTCACAGCACGCATTCAGTCGCCTGTAGACATTCCGGCATTGCGACGCACCTTGCAAGCGCTGATTTCGCGTCATCCTTCTCTGCGAACCACGTATACTGAGCGCGATGGCAAACCTTTTGGGCAAATCCACGAAGATGTAGAGGTTCAGGTTGAGGAAATAGATGCCTCAACTTGGAACTGGGATGAATTAAAAGAGCAGGTAACTCAAGAAGCTCGCCGTCCTTTCAATCTGGAACAAGGTTCGGTCATGCGGGTTAGTCTGTTTACTCGCTCACCAAAAGACCATATCCTCATGCTGGCAATCCACCACATTGCGAGTGATTTCTGGTCCCTGCTAATACTGATGGATGAACTGCGGGTTTTGTACTCGGCAGAAAACACTGGTACTGAGGCATCTTTACCACCTCAAAATCTATCCTATGTAGACTACGTTCATTGGCAGAACCAAATGCTGGCGGGTGCTGCTGGGGAGCGGCTCTGGGCTTACTGGCGAGAACAGTTAGCTGGTGAGTTACCAGTGATAAATCTGCCGACCGATCGCCCTCGATCGCCAGTGCAGACCTATCAAGGAGCTTCTCATAACTTCAGGCTGACAGAGGAACTGACACAGCAGCTCAAGGGGCTGGCGCAGGCCCAGAAAGCTACCCTTTACATGACGCTGTTGGCAGCTTTTCAGGTACTGCTTTACCGCTATACAGGTCAAGAGGACCTTCTTGTAGGATCCCCCACACTTGGTAGGACTCAGCGTGAATTCGCAGAAATTGTGGGTTACTTTGTTAACCCGGTTGTTTTGCGAGCGAATATTGCTGGTAATCCTACGTTTCAAGCGTTTTTGAGCCAAGTGCGCCAGACGGTATTGGGGGCGATCGCGCATCAAGATTATCCCTTTCCTTTACTCGTGGAAAAACTGCAACCGAACCGCGATCCTAGTCGCTCACCAATTTTCCAAGTTTTATTTGCCCTACAAAAACCGCAGCAATTTGAGGAAGTTGTAGAGCTGTTTGCACCAAGTGAAAAGGCATCCCAAGTCAATTGGGGAGATTTAAAGCTGGAGTCTTTTGAAATACCACAGCAGGAAGGCCAGTTTGATTTGACATTAGAAATCATTGAGGCTGGAGAATCGCTGTTTGGTGTCTTCAAGTACAACACAGATTTGTTTGAGGCGGACACGATTACTCGGATGTCTGGGCATTTTCAAACGCTGCTAGAAGCGATTGTGACCAATCCCCAACAGCCAGTTTCCCAATTGCCCCTGCTAAGTACAGCTGAGCGAAATCAGTTACTGGTGGAGTGGAACAATACCCAAGCAGAATATCCCCAGTCAATGTGTCTCCACCAGTTATTTGAAGCGATTGTGGAACAGACCCCCGACGCCGTGGCAGCGGTGTTTGAAGACTCGGTGTTGACCTATCGCCAGTTGAACAGTCGAGCCAATCAACTAGCCCACCACTTACAAGCACTGGGCGTAGGTCCAGAAGTGTTAGTCGGCATCTGTGTAGAGCGCTCCTTAGAGATGCTAGTGGGGCTGTTGGGGATTCTCAAAGCTGGAGGGGCATACGTGCCACTCGACCCCGCCTATCCCTCTGAGCGCTTGAGCTTCATGTTGGAAGACTCACAAGCGCCTGTGCTAGTCACCCAGAAGGGCGTTGCTGCCCTGTGCCCCACAAGTGGGACGCATATTGTTTACTTAGATGCAGACTCCGAAGCGATCGCCCAAAGCGACCAAAGCAACCCGACGAGCAACGTCACGGGTAATAA
>NZ_JAUBVJ010000127.1:0-17601 GCF_036702785.1 Microcoleus sp. AR_TQ3_B6
AGCGGTGCTGCTGCTGCGGTAGCCAACACCGTCAGCTTTGTCGCACCCAACTCAGGCAGCGTCAGCAACACCGCCAGCAGTAGTTCCAACACCCCAGACCCGACTCCGGGCAACAATACTTCTACAATCACCACAACTCTCACCCCCCAGGCAGATGTCGTTACCACCAAAACCGGACCAGCGACGGCGACCTCGGGCTCAACAGTTACTTACACAATTTCGACGCAAAACATCGGGCCAAGCACAGCGACGCAGGTCACAATTAGTGACAGCATCGTTCCGGGCTTAACATCGGTAGTCGTCTCCAACGGCGGCACGTACAATGCAACAACTGGCATTGTCACCTTCCCATCCCTCCCCAGCTTGGCCAGCGGTTCTGCTGCTGCGGTAACCAACACCGTCAGCTTTGTCGCACCCAACTCTGGCAGCGTCAGCAACACCGCCAGCAGTAGTTCCAGCACCTCAGACCCGACTCCGGGCAACAATACTGCTACAGTCACCACAACTCTGACACCGACACCAACTCCAACTCCAACTCCAACTCCAACTCCAACTCCAACTCCAACTCCAACTCCAACTCCAGCACCAACTCCAACTCCCAACCTACCGCCAGTTGCTAACAATGCTAACTCCAGCCAGGGGCCCAACAGCAGCAGGTTACTCACGGGATTGGGAGGCAGCGACACCGACGGGACGATCGCCTCTTACACTATCGACACCCTGCCCCCAGCAGACCAAGCAGTCCTGTATTTAGGAGATCCCAGCAACGGTGGCGTGGCGGTGACACCCGGCCAAGTCCTGACTCCGGAACAGTTGCAGCAACTATTTGTATTGACGACGGGCAGCTTTACAGGAACCAATTTCACCTACAGCGCTACAGACAACAGCGGCGCCACCAGTCCCGCTAACGCTACTGTGGGGCTCATACTTCCCACGGACAACCTACCGCCGGTTGCCAACAATGCTAACTCGAGCCAGGGGCCCAACAGCAGCAGGTTACTCACGGGATTGGGAGGAAGCGACCCCGACGGGACGATCGCCTCTTACACCATCAACACCCTGCCCCCACCAGACCAAGCAGTCCTGTATTTAGGAGATCCCAGCAACGGTGGCGTGGCGGTGACACCCGGTCAAGTCCTGACTCCGGCACAGTTGCAGCAACTATTTTTATTCACGACGGGCAACTTTACAGGAACCAATTTCACCTACAGCTCTACAGACAACGGCGGCGCCACCAGTCCCGCTCCCGCTACTGTGGCGGCTGTTTCCCAGCAGGTTTCGCCAACTCCCACACCAGGACCAACTCCAACGGGCAACCTACCGCCCGTTGCCAACAATGCTAACTCGAGCCAGGGGCCCAACAGCAGCAGGTTACTCACGGGATTGGGAGGCAGCGACACCGACGGGACGATCGCCTCTTATACCATCGACACCCTGCCCCCAGCAAACCAAGCAGTCCTGTATTTAGGAGATCCCAGCAACGGTGGCGTGGCGGTGACACCCGGTCAAGTCCTGACTCCGGAACAGTTGCAGCAACTATTTGTATTGACGACGGGCAGCTTTACAGGAACCAATTTCACCTACAGCGCTACAGACAACAGCGGCGCCACCAGTCCCGCTAACGCTACTGTGGGGCTCATACTTCCCACGGACAACCTACCGCCGGTTGCCAACAATGCTAACTCGAGCCAGGGGCCCAACAGCAGCAGGTTACTCACGGGATTGGGAGGAAGCGACCCCGACGGGACGATCGCCTCTTACACCATCAACACCCTGCCCCCACCAGACCAAGCAGTCCTGTATTTAGGAGATCCCAGCAACGGTGGCGTGGCGGTGACACCCGGTCAAGTCCTGACTCCGGCACAGTTGCAGCAACTATTTTTATTCACGACGGGCAACTTTACAGGAACCAATTTCACCTACAGCTCTACAGACAACGGCGGCGCCACCAGTCCCGCTCCCGCTACTGTGGCGGCTGTTTCCCAGCAGGTTTCGCCCACTCCCACACCAGGACCAACTCCAACTCCCACACCAGGACCAACTCCAACTCCCACACCAGGACCAACTCCAACTCCCACACCAGAACCAACTCCAACTTTCAACGAACCGCCAATTGCCAACAATGCTAACTCCAGCCTGGGGCCCAACAGCAGCAGGTTAGTCACGGGATTGGGAGGCAGCGACCCCGATGGGTCTATCGCCTCTTATACCATCGACACCCTGCCCCCAGCAGACCAAGCAGTCCTGTATTTAGGAGATCCCGACAACGGTGGCGTTCCGGTGACACCCGGTCAAGTCCTGACTCCGGAACAGTTGCAGCAACTATTTGTATTGACGACGGGCAACTTTACAGGAACCAATTTCACCTACAGCGCTACAGACAACAGCGGCGCCACCAGTCCCGCTACCGCTACTGTGGGGCTCATACTTCCCACGGACAACCTACCGCCGGTTGCCAACAATGCTAACTCCAGACAGACGCCCAACAGCAGCAGGTTAGTCACGGGATTGGGAGGCAGCGACCCCGACGGGACGATCGCCTCTTACACTATCGAGACCCTGCCCCCAGCAGACCAAGCAGTCCTGTATTTAGGAGATCCCGACAACGGTGGCGTGGCGGTGATACCCGGTCAAGTCCTGACTCCGGCACAGTTGCAGCAACTATTTTTATTCACGACGGACAACTTTACAGGAACCAATTTCACCTACAGCGCTACAGACAACGACGGCGCCACCAGTCCCGTTCCCGCTACTGTGACGGCTCTTGCCCAGCAGGTTGCGCTGACTCCGACACCAACGCCTACACCAACGCCGATCGTCTCAAATCCGATCGCCGAACCAGATACCGACTGTGGGTGTCAGCCAATTATTGAAAAACCGGGAATTACCTTTGCACCCCCGCAGCAACCGCCCGCAGTTGGATTTGTCCGCCCGATTTCACAATTTTCAGAGGGACAAACCACCAATGGAACTGACGGCGATGACTCGATAGCAGACACCAAAGGCAACCAAAAAATCGTCGGTTTTGAAGGCAACGACCTGCTTTTAGGTGAAGACGGCGCGGACGAAATTTACGGAAACGAAGACAATGACACGATTTTTGGGGGCAGGGACACCGATATTGTTTACGGAGACGAGGGCAACGATATCGTATTCTCCGGCAAACAAAACGACTGGATTGCCGGCGACTTAGGCTCTGACTCCCTGTTTGGAGATCAAGGTGCCGATACGATTTTGGGAGACAACGGCGGCGATAACTCCAGCAGTGCTCAAAACAATGGCGATTTGATCTTCGGAGGCAACGGTGCAGACCTCATTAACGGCAACGAGGGCGAGGATACCATCCATACCGGCAAAGCTGACGATATTGCCCTTGGAGGTAAAGAAAATGACTTAATGTGGGGCGAACTCGGCTCCGATACGTTGTTTGGTGGCATCGGCTCCGATACCTTGTTTGGCGGCATCGGCGACAAAAGGGCCAGCGACTCCGAGGGACGCGACTTGCTGTATGGAGGTTTCGGCAACGACTTCCTCTACGGCCAACAAGGCAACGATACGCTCGTTGCAGGCAAAGATAACGATCGCGCTTACTCCGGTAAAGGCAATGACCTGATCTACGGTCAATTAGGCTCTGATACCCTCTACGGTGGCGAAGGAGCCGATACTCTGCTCGGCGACAGTGGCAGTTCCGAGTCAATCGGGGATATCGGCGAACAAGACTTAATCTTTGGCGGCAGCGACAACGACATCATCGGCGGCGGGCAGGGTAATGATACGGTGCAAGCAGGTAAAGGCAATGATTGTGTTTGGGGTGGCAAAGATCGGGATTTGATTTGGGGCGAACTCGGCTCTGATACGCTTGTCGGCGACAGTGGCGACGACACCATGTACGGCGCCGCTCGAAGTCGAGTTAATGATATTGGCGGCCGGGACTTGCTCTTTGGCGGCAGCGGTGCTGATGTGCTGTTGGGCGATGAAGCTGAAGATACCATCAGTGGCGGTCAAGACAACGACTTGATTTACGGCGGCAAAGCTAACGACCTCATAAACGGAGATGGGGGCGACGACTTGATTTACGGCGGTGACGGCAGCGATGAACTCTGCGGTGGCGAGGACAACGATACCATCTATGGCGATCGTGCTGATAACCGGGGTGTCTCGGTGGGCGCAAACGGCCAGCAAGACTGCATCAACGGCGGTGCAGGCGATGACTTGCTCTACGGCAACGAAGGGCAAGATACTATCAACGCAGAGGCTGGCAGCGATACTCTGATTGGCGGTAAAGATAACGACCTTCTCAATGGGGGCGCTGGAGATGACTGGCTGTTTGGCAATTTGGGCGATGATACTTTAATTGGAGGTATTGGGAGCGATCGATTTGGGTTGAGTGCTGATGGCGGCACTGATACTGTCATTAACTTCGAGGTAGGTGTCGATAAGTTTGTTTTGAGCAACGGGCTGAGTTTCCAGCAGTTGCAATTTAGTGCCACTCCGAGCGGTACGTTGCTGGGACTAGCAGGAACCGATCGGATTTTAGCGAATCTGGTTGGAGTTAACGGGGCGATCGGCTCTTCGGATTTCCTATCATAGATCTTAGGTATCCGCTCAATAATCCGGGGTAAATCGCTCAAGGATGCACGTCAAATGACGCAAAATCCTTCCTTAGCGGGTAGTCCACCCCGAATTATTGAGCGGATAGGATCTTACGCTCTGAGGGTTATAATTGGCGACGAAAGTCCCCTATTCTCCAAACAAAACCCCACTGCCGATCGGAACTTCTGTGGTGTTCCTCACAATACTCAATCCGGGTGAGAAACTTTATAGCACTCGCTCCTTGAAACCGCTCTTATACTTGCCTTTTGTCTTGCTCGCTTGAGACTCAAGAATAAGAGCGTATTCAAGACGGATTTGGTCTAACTTTGGATCGCGGTTTTCAGGTGTCCCAAGATACACAATGGTTGGTAGCTCACGTTTTTACTAGAAACCAATTTTATTGGGGTTGTGCGATCGAACTTAATAGGAAACTCAAACTCATCAAGTCCTCTGGGTCTGAAACCCCGCCGTTCTACGACGGCTTTACATGATATAATGGGATGAGTAATTAACTCAATCTAATGCAGACAATATCTGTTAAATGTAAGCTTCCAGTTACTGTAGAGTTACGGTGTGAAATTGACCGCACTTTGCAGGGATTTGCCGATGCTTGTAATCAGATATTGGAGGTAGCAAGAAGCGAGGATTGTTGGAATACAACCAAGCTTCACCACAAGGTTTATAAGCCTGTGCGCGAGGCTACGGGTTTGAAGGCAAACCATGTGTGTCAAGCAATTCGTCGCGTGATTGGTAACGCCAAATCAGTTAAGCAGATCCATCGGTTCAAACCAACATCGATTAGCTTGGATGTGCGGACTTTTCAATACATTGAAGAGTTGCAAACTGTTGGCGTTACCTTGATGTGTGGTCGAGTTAAGTTCAAGTTGAGTATTGGTAACTATCAATTGGCATTGCTGAAAGGGCAATCTCCAACTGCGGCTACACTCAACAAAACTAGAAGGGGCGACTACTACATCAATATCTGTGTTGAGCTGCCTACTGAATCCATTGGTAAAACCCCAAAAGTAATTGGGGTGGATTTGGGCAGGCGAGATATAGCTACCACTTCCACAGGTGAAACTTGGAGTGGCAAGCAGATTCAATCGGTTCGTGACCGTTACAGTAAGGTCAGAGCGAATATTCAAAGCAAACGCACTCGTTCGGCTCGTCGCCTGATGAGAAGGCTTTTTGGCAAAGAACATCGTTTTCAGAAGTGGTTGAATCACAATATTTCTAGGCAACTTATCAGTAGTGCAAAACAACTGGGTGCAGCGTTGGCTTTTGAGGATTTGACGGGGATTAGAGATAATCTCAACGAGAAACCTAGAAGCAAAACAGAACGCCGTAGGATTAACAATTGGGCGTTTTACCAATTGCGGTTGTTTGTGGGGTACAAGGCGAATATTGCTGGTGTATTACTTGTATTTGTTCCACCCGCCTACACAAGTCAAACTTCCGATGCGGACATATTCACCCAATCAAGGGTAAATCCTATCGGAATGGTAAGGTTTTTAAGTGTGGACATTGTGGGTTTGAACATGATGCTGATTTAAATGCTGCTTTGAATATTGCTGCTTTGGGGGCTTCGTTTGTAAGCAGTCCCGAAAGTCCAGGACTGAGTTGTCAATTGCAGGGGCAAATGCCTTTGTTTCCGATATCTCAGTTCTGTGGCTAAAGCTTCGCCCTTCTAGGGCGGAGTAAGCTTACCACTAATTCCCCATTCCATTGATTCACGATCCGGAAGTCAAGGATACCCGGATAGCTGTTTTTTTCCTAATCTCCTAGATAACTAAATACTTCTTCCTTCTACGTCGCAATTCCCTATTACCAATTCCATTGATTCACGATCCGGAAGTCATATCGTTTCCGGTTGGATGGGAATGATAAAGTCAAGGTCAATAATGCCACATTCCCCCACGAACCACGGACTATCTTTGCGGTGTAACCGGAATTGATATCACAGATACACGGATAGCTGTTTTTTCCTTTTTCCTGCTTCCTCCCAATTCCCCACGATCAATTCAAATACTTAGCTTAGGAGAGCGAAATCTGCTTGCGTAAAAACAGCCTGCGCGGCTGGCCCAACAGCCAACCAGTCCAATTCCAATCCACCTGTTGCAAGCGATAGCCGGCCTGATAGTACAACTGTCGCGCCGCGTGATTATTTTCCAGAACGTGGAGGTAAATCTCAGAAAATCCCCATTCTCGGGCTGTTTCCTCGCAGTTGCTGAGCAATTGTTGAGCAACTCCCTGCCGCCGGTACTCCGGGTGAACCGCTAAATTCGACAAATAAGGATAGTCAGAACTCGGAATTTGCCAAGGGAAGCGAGAACGCAGAGCAATTTCTATTGTTCCTGTTATGCACTGAGTTCGGTGCGCTCTATAATTCTGCGTTCCCTCCTCGCGCGAGACTAGCTCAGCAACCAGACAAATGTAATGTTCTGCCTTAGAACGCAGTCGATTTTTTAAATCTTCGTAAATGCCCAAACGCAACACCGGATACACCCATTCTACAAACCCCTCGCCGGAGTGAAAGCTCATGGCCAAAATATCAGCTAGCTGCGTCAAGTCGTTCGGCGCAGCCACCCGGATCGAAAAACCAGAAAGTCCGGGAGTCTGTTGTTCGTGAGATGGTGAGGAAAAAAAGGAAGGATTCACAATGCCAGGCCACTATGTTAATTTTTCTACGCGGGTTTCTAAGCTGCCCTCTTAGAAAATTCACTGATGTTATACTGATCTTATAACCTAACTTATAGACATAGTTTATTAGGAAGATTAAATTACATTTTTTTTGCTTGACATTAAGTAGTATTATGATGTAAGTTAGAAGTTTTTAGTATTTAATACTCGAGTTAGGACTAAATAAAAGCCATCCCCTAATTCTAGATTTTTGGCTCAGCTATTTGGCATTTAAATTCAAGCTCGCTCGCGGGCTTTCGGACCCGCGCCACAAGAGTTTAAGTAAACAGTAGCTGACAAATTAAATGCCAAATAGCTGAGCGGGAAAGGTATTACAAACAATCAAAACGGTTTTAAGGTCAGGTTCCCGGAATCCTACCGCTCTCTGCTTGCAGAAATACCCGATCGAATATAATTTATCCCTCAAGCGGTAATTCAAAAACTCAACGACTGGCCAGACTAACACCGGGCGCGTTCGCGGCTCGGATTTTCACCGCCGGCCTTTTAGCCTGGCAACCCAGCTTTCAGCAGTTGTGGGCAATCCATCGCCCGTCCCCCATCGAACCGGCCGGCGCCTGTGGTGCCAGGGGGTACTCTCCCAACCGTCCCATTTAAATTTGGATGCCTGGAAACAGTCTGCGGGGGTTTTCCCCCGTCGGCTCGATATTGTGCTGCGATACTCTGGTTGCAATACTCTGCAGCGCGCGAGAGACCTTCAAAACCTCGATCGAGCTGATTGACCCCGGCCAAAAACCGATACAACCCCCCGACACTCGTCGTGGAAAGATGAAAATTTTAGACCTTAGTTCAAGCTCCCAGATTCATCTGTGGAGTAAATCTAAAATCTAAAATCTAAAATCTAAATTGACTGACCGGTTTCCACAAAGTACATCCCTAGCTAAGATTAACAGATGGATGCTCTCGTTTGCGGTGTTTCGTCGCAGTCATTGGCTTGTCGAAGGTCTGCTGGAGGCAGAAAAATGTCGGGATGGGGAAAAAAGTGCCAGTCTAACTAAAATGGTACAGCAATTGCGTCACTCCCACAGACGCCTCTGTTGTCTGTGGGCCACCCCCGAATATCACTCAGGGGCAAGGCGCCGGATTGCGACCCGTATCTGCAGGCTGACTGTTAAAGTTGCTGTTAGCTGTGGGGAAAAACACAGGCAAATATGTGGGTTTTCTATTGTATCGTGCTGCGGGCAGCTTTCACATACCAAATAAAACAGGCCCAGGAGCCAGAATAAAACATAAATTTGGTAAATCAACTCACAATCAGGAGGGTTATTCCTATGTATTCTGAAATATCTAGACGGCAGTTAAAAGTGCGAGATTCGTGTTTGGTCTGCTGCTGCATAAAAATAAGGGGTCAAGGAAAATTCTCGGGAGACGAGCTTATTTGAATATCATTCAATCATAAAATTGGGGTGCACGACAGATAACTGTGGCTTAGAAGAATTCCGAATTGAAAACCCAGAAATCAAAAATCCAGGTTTGTGCTTGCCTCGGCACACTCACAACAACTTCATATCCACGAATTATTGTGATACCATTTTCCCAAAAAAATGGCACGGTAGGTAAACTCCCAAGCCTTATTTCATAAGTCATTCCTCACCTTTAAATCTCAAAGCGAAAATGGTAGGACTTCAACAATTGAAATCGGCGAATTCTTCCTTTGATCAGACTTTTTAAATCGAACAGCCCCGGGGCACAGGAGAACGGTGCATGAATTCCCAACAAAATCCTAAGCTAAAAATTCTGATCGTCGATGACGAACCGGATAACCTCGACTTGCTTTACCGCACCTTCCATCGAGACTACAAAGTGCTCAGAGCCGAATCAGGTCCCGCTGCCCTCGAAATTTTGGCGAAACAGGGAGAAGTTGCGGTGATTATCTCCGACCAGCGAATGCCAAAAATGAGCGGTACGGAGTTTCTCAGCCTGACGGCGGCTAAATACCCCGACGTGATCCGAATTATTTTAACTGGCTATACGGATGTTGAAGATTTAGTTGAAGCTATTAACGCTGGCAAAGTATTCAAATACGTTACCAAGCCTTGGGATGCTCAAGAGCTAATGAATCTTGTCAGTCAAGCTGTTGAGACTCACAATCTTCTGAAAACGCGCACCAATGAACTGCGCAGGGCTTTGAGCCAAGAATCGCTGCTTTATGCCGTTACCAATACTATCCGCTCGGCTCCCAATTACCAGCAAATGCTGCAAAGAATTGTGGAAAGCGTCGGGCAGATGTTTGAGGTGAGTTGCTGTCTGCTGCGGCCGTTCCAAGACGGTCGGGTGACCGATGAGTGGTTCGTTTACCAGAAGGCAGGAACTAAAGGGTTGGGGGGCGATGAGGAAGTCACGCCTGTCGATGGGAATGCTGCCGAACTCTCCCCGGATTTGCTGCCGGATTTGGTTTGGGAAACTGTGGATGTCGAGGTGATTCAAGATGCCCAAACTGACGATCGAGTTTTAAACTGGGATAATCAACAGCGACAGCAGGCTTACAAAGCTGCGAATATTCGATCGAGCTTGATCGTACCGCTATTTTACAAAATCGAACTGATGGCAGTCTTGGCGCTGCACCAGTTCGATCGACCGCGCCAGTGGCAAGACCACGAGGTACAGTTAGTAATTACGGTGGCTGACCAAGCCGCTTTGGCGCTTTCTCAAGCCCGGGCTTACGAACAGGTGCGGGCGCTCGCCAAGCGCGAGGCCTTAGTCAATACTATTACTACGGCAATTCGATCGAGTCTAGATCCTCAAAATATTTTTGCAGCCATTACTCAACAGCTCGCCCAAGCTTTGCAAGTTGACGGCTGCGCCCTATCTCTGTGGACAGAAGATGATGAATACGTCCAATGTGTGGGGCTATACGACACAACTAGGGATACTGTGGCTGTAGAACAGGGTTTTAACAATCCAGAGGTAGTTGCGAACCCTCTTGGCCCCTCGACGGCTTCTGCCAATGCCGATGGTAACGCTGGCGACTGGGTTTTTGCTCATCCTTCCCTGCCGCAGTCTTTGGTGCCGATTCGGGGCAATCCGGTGTTGCTGCAACTTATAGAATCGAAAGAACCGGTGGCGATCGAAGACCTCAACGAACACCCCGAGTTAAGTGTTACAGAACTGCAAGTTCGAGCGCCCGCCCGCGCCCTGTTAGTCGTTCCCTTGCTCTCAGATGGCAAAATCATCGGCAGCATTTCCCTGCGCCACAATCACAGCATCCGCCACTGGAACATCTCAGATATTGACCTGGCTCAAATAGTCGCAACTCAAGCTGCTCTGGCCGTGCAGCAGTCGCGCCTCTACCAGACTACCAGACAGCAGGCAGAACGGCTTCTGGAAGCCGATCGGCTCAAAACCGAATTTTTCCAAAATATCTCCCACGAGTTCCGCACGCCTCTAACTCTAACTATCGGTCCTCTGGAATCAGCTTGCAGGCGCAAAGAAGACTTGCCCTACCAACAAGCCGTAATCGCTTTGCGCAATTCCCGCCGCCTCCTGCGCTTGGTAAATCAACTGCTGGACTTGCAGCGGCTCGATGCCGGACGGATGCAGCCGAGTTTCCGCCCCTGCGATTTGGTCGGTTTCTGTTACTCTACCGCAGAGTCTTTCCGCGCCTACTGCGAGAAAAAAGGACTGCACTTAATTACCCAATTGCAAGAATGTCCTTTACTTTATTTGGATCTGGAAAGATTTGATAAAGTTATTTATAACCTGCTATCCAATGCTGTCAAATTCACCCCTGAAGGCGGAAAGATCACCCTGAAAGTTGAATCGGCAGGCGCTCACTGCTTGTTGCAAGTAAAAGACACCGGTATCGGCATTCGCACCGAACAAATTCCCTATTTATTCGAGCGCTTTCGCCAAGCCGAAGGTTCTGCCAGCCGTTCCTACGAAGGCAGCGGTTTAGGTTTGGCACTTGTCAAAGAATTAGTCGAACTCCACGGCGGTAAAATTTCCGTTGAGTCTGTTTACGGCGAAGGTTCTACTTTTAGCGTTTGGCTGCACTTCGGTTCGACTCACTTGCCCCCGCACCAGGTACTAGAAATACCTGCGGAGTTTCACTCATCCAAAGCTGCGGTGGAACTGGCAGATGTGGAGGCGGATTTGTCGGAAAATGATGCAGAAAATCATAACTTTGAGGCCCTGGAACCCGTCAGCTCAGAAAAAGTAGTGGGAACGGTTTTGGTGGTTGACGACAATCCAGATTTGCGCTTTTATGTGTCGGCAATTTTGCGAGATTCCGGTTTTGCAGTTTTGGTGGCCCGCAACGGAGAAGAAGGATTTGCCGTGGCTAAAAAACACCGCCCTAATTTAATTGTAACGGATTTGATGATGCCTTTGATCTCGGGTTTGGATTTGATTCGGATGATTCGAGAGGATGAGGAATTGCAGGGAACTCCGGTAATTTTGCTGACAGCTAAAGCCGACGAAGATACTCGAATTGAAGGAGTAGAACGGGGTGCTGATGCTTATTTGTCCAAACCTTTTAACGATCGAGAATTGTTGGCGGAAGTGCGGAATTTGCTCGCCCTCAAACAAAACGAGCGCCGAGTGCAGGAGTTGAACAGTTATTTAACTGAGTCGGTGCTGCGCCGATTTTTGCCGCCGTCGATGGTGAAGGCCGCAGCGGCTGGAGATTTAGCCTTGGATTTGCGCCCGGAACCGCGATTGATTACTATTTTGTTTAGCGATATTGTCGGTTTTACTCAAATGTCAAATACCCTGCGCTCACGCCGGATAGCTGAGCTGTTGAATGAATATTTGGCGGCAATGACTAAGGCTGTTTTTGACAGCGGCGGTACGGTGGACAAGTTTGTCGGAGATGCGGTAATGGCTTTGTTTGGCGCGCCGGAGGAACTAACCCCTAACGAGCAAGTACGCCGCGCTATAGCTGCAGCAAGGCAAATGCTGCTATCTCTCGAGGAGCTTAACAAGCGCTGGTTGCAGCAGGGAATTGTTGGGGAAAATGGGGTGCCTCCGCTGCGGTTTCGCTGCGGAATTCACCAGGGTACTGCAGTGGTGGGGATGTTTGGCGGCCCCGACCGATCGGATTATACTGCGATCGGGCCGAGCGTGAATATTGCCGCCCGGTTGCAAGAGGCGACTGAACCAAACACTGTGCTAATTTCGGCGGCGGTTGCAGATTATGTGGAGGAAAATCGAATTGTTAAATATAAGCCACTGACACTAAAGGGAATTGATGAAACGGTATTGACTTTTCTCCTGAATTGTGATTAATCATTAGTTGTTTGTTAAGTATTATATATTGACATCCCCCACACAATCTCGACAATTACCTATTCTTGACACTCCCGCGCCTAAAAATGTGGGGATTCTTGCTTCGCAGGGATTCCCCTCAATTTACTTGCAGTGCGGTGCATCTTGACCCTATGCCCTACGGCTGCCAGCTCTCGCTTGAGAACTACTTGTGCGGCTGCGCCATCTCTGTCGGTTGTATAGCCGCAATGGTGACACGAGAGAACTCGTTCTGATAACTCTTTTTTGCTTGTTTCATTAAGACAATTAGGACAGATTGGGCTCGTCTTTTTGGCGTCTACTTTTTGGAAAAATACACCGCGTTTAAAGCAAGTTGGCTCCAATATATTAAAGAATTGTCCAAACCCAGCATCTATGCAGTGCTTGCCTAACATCGCCCTTTACAGTCCAACTAGATTAAGGTCTTCGACAAACACCATACCCGCCCCGTCGCAGATTTGATGTGATAACTGGCGATGCCAATCTTTTCGGCTGTTTGCAACGTATTCCTATGATTTCCAGTTGCATGGAAATCATAAAGTCAAGGTCAATAATTCCACATTCCCCAACGGACGACTCCCTACTCCCAACGGATCATCCCGAACGGTGTTACCGGAATTGATATCATGCAGTAATGCGACTTTTTCCGCAGCCATTTTCCAATTATTTGACCCGATTCGTTTTCGAGTAACGCGCTTTTGCAGCAATTTAAGCTTGCGTTCTGGGGAACACAAAAAATCTCGTTATTTTAATTAAAAGTCCGTTATAAATTAAACAAAATTAGTCAACCCTATGTCAATTACTACGGGATTTCCGTGAGGAATGATATCGGGACGTGAGACATCCCATTGCAATGTCAACATTATGTACTAGCCAGTACACCCTCTAACTACGCAAGCTTATTTGACGATTGCGCCCTGGGGAATGGGGCGAGCCTGCCAAAATTTTATGCAGCCAATTGCAGGCAATTTAAATCGGTTGGCTTGATGCAAAGTTGTACCCAACTTTGGGAAACTCAAAACCTCAAAGTTCCCTGCTTTTTGAACCAAGGAAACCCGTGACGAGAGCTCCCACATACTGACGAAAGCTTTTTCCAATCTCAAAGTGGAGTCAAATCTCAAATCTCAAATAAACTGATATTCCTTGCTTCTATCTATCAAAAGAGGGAATTTTTTTCACAGCTCCTCGCGGGATAACCTCTATCTAGAGAATGGTTCAGCCGATCGCTCCGATCGAGTAGAAATAGAATGTCATATCTCATTGTGTATTGTATGAAACTCAATTTTTTTACGCAACGGCTTTCGACTGTCGGGCGCTGGATGGCTGCAACTCTGCTTTGCCTGTCAGCGATGACCTTCGTTTGGCAGGGTGCGTTTTTCTCGAACACCGCAGCAATGGCTTCTCCTGCTGTAAACTCGATGGCAGCAGACCCAGATGCGGGCGATGTGGTTCAAGAAAAAGCCAGCAAAGATGCTGGACGAGCCAAGAACTTCATCCGAGATACAGAAGAGAAGGTTAAGGAAACTGCCAAGACAAATGCTGCTAAAGTCGATCGAGCATCGGATGAGGGTAGTTTTGTAGAGCGCAAAGCTAAGAAAGATGCGGCCACAATTGAGAAAAGAGCATCGGAAGATTCAGCTCGTACTCAGAAAGCAGTAGATAATACCAAGAATGCTGTAGAGCGCGCTGTTGACAGCATCAAGGATGTTTTTAGCAACTAGACCATAAATAAGTAGGTAAGCGCAAAAAAACAATAATATCTGGCAGGGGCTTGTAGGGGCGGCTTTAGCGCTTATCTACAGTAAGGGCGAGTCTATCGTTGCAGAACCCGCCCTCTACCCAAGTGATGTTTATTTGTACTTACTTACTTGAAACTGAAAGATTGATGTACATTGACTAAGACCTCTAGACGCCTCGTGTAACCGACCCTAAGCCCTGCTTTAAAATTGTCGCAAAAACCGCAAATCGCTAGCATAAACCCGGCGAATGTCGTCGATTTCATAAAGTACCATTGCGAACCGCTCGACACCAAAACCGGCCGCAAACCCAGTATATTTTTCTGGATCTAAACCGACTCCTTTAAGAACGTTAGGATCGACCGTTCCGCAGCCCAAAACTTCCAGCCATTTGCCGTTCCACTGCAAATCAACTTCGGCAGAAGGTTCCGTAAAGGGAAAGTAACTGGTGCGGAAACGGATCGGCAAATCTTGCCCGAACATTTGCCGCAAAAACTCTTTAATCGTGCCTTTCAAGTCAGTAAATGTCAGACCTTCATCAATTGCTAAAAGTTCAATTTGGTGGAAGACTGCCGCGTGAGTAGCATCAACAGTATCGCGGCGGTAAACGCGGCCGGGAGAGACAATCCGAATCGGCGGTTTGTGCTGTTCCATGTAGCGAATTTGCACCGATGATGTCTGAGTCCGCAGCAAGTCGCCTCCGGGCAAGTAAAATGTATCTTGCATGTCCCGCGCTGGGTGGTCGGGCGGGGTGTTGAGCGCCTCGAAGTTATAATAATCTGTTTCCATTTCCGGGCCGTTGGCGACGGTGTAGCCGAGGCCGATAAAGATATCGAGAGCGCGGTCTATGACGGCGTTTAAGGGGTGAACGCGACCTTGGGGGCGAAAAATCCCCGGCATGGTGACATCGATGGTTTCTGAGGCTAATTTGGCTTGGATTTGGGCGGTTTGGAGGGCGGCCCGCTTGTCTTCTAAGTCGGCTTGCAGGGCTTCTTTGACAGTATTGGCGATCGCACCTACTTTGGGCCGCTGGTCTGGCGACAGTTTGCCCATCATGCCTAAAATTTGAGAGAGTTGGCCTTTTTTGCCGAGGTAGCCGACGCGCAACTGTTCGAGTTGTTCGAGGGTATTGGCAGTGGCGATCGCACTTTTAGACTCTTGACCGAGAATTTCTAGTTGAGTTTCAATGTCGCTTAGCTGCACAGTCATTTTGATTTTAGATTTTAGATTTTAGATTTTAGATTGATGGCAATTTTGAGCCAAGCTGAGTTTAGCGCAATTTTGGCTCGACAGTTTTGCTGATTTTAGATTTTATATTTTCGGTAGTTACGGATAATTCGTAATAGGTAATTGGATGTTAGGGCTCTCGCCCTAGTTGAATCTAGTTTAGTATTGTTATCAGGCCTATAAAAATTTCGATGAAACTTTTAATTAGCAACGACGACGGCATCTTTGCACAAGGCATCCGCAGCCTCGCCAACGCTCTTGCCGCCGCCGGTCACCACGTGAGCGTAGTTTGTCCCGACAGAGAGCGCTCCGCTACCGGCCACGGCCTCACCCTGCACCAGCCCATCCGCGCCGAAATTGTCGAATCTATTTTTGATCCCGCAGTCCAAGCTTGGGCCTGTTCTGGTACTCCCGCCGACTGCGTGAAGCTCGCTTTGTGGGCTTTACTTGAAAAACCGCCCGATTTTGTGCTTTCCGGTATCAACCACGGGCCCAATTTAGGTACGGACATCATCTGTTCGGGCACGGTTTCGGCAGCAATGGAAGGAATTATGGAAGGCATTCCCAGCATTGCTTTCAGCCTCGCGAGCTATACTTCGCAGGAATTTGGGCCGGCAGTGGATTTCGCTGTCAACTTGCTGTCACAGTTGGAAAAACAGCCAATGCCCAAACCGGTGCTGTTGAATGTCAACATACCAGCAGTCACACAAGCAGAAATTACCGGAGTTACCATCGCCCGTCAAGGCATTCGCCGCTATTTCGACATATTTCAAAAGCGCACCGATCCGCGCGGCAAAACTTATTATTGGCTGGCTGGGGAATTGTTAGAAGATGTTGAAGAAATCCGCGATTCGGCGGTGTTGCAGGATATTCCTACGGACGTACAAGCTATTCGCGATAACAGAATAACCGTTACTCCCCTGCAATACAATCTCACTTGTGTTCCCGACTTGCACTCGTTGCGGGATTGGGCATTTGAAGATTTTCCAAAGCAGTGAGCTGCCATCGACCCGATCCGAGCGGTAAACTAGGAATTAAGGAAAAGTGCCCATAAAGGTCTATACCTTAGGCATTAACACAGGCTCCCTATTCGTTGTTGGTTTTTTTTTACTCAAGAAAAACAGTTATGAACGCTCCCACCTATAACACTCATTCTCTCACTTGCCCTATCTGCAACCGTTCCAGCGTCATAGGCCCCGTCGGGATGGTTAGCGGACTATTCACTTGTCCCCACTGCCATTCTCATTTAGTAATTAGCTGGAGCGGCCATTTTGTGCGCGATCCTTTTAGTCTTAAACAACTGACGGTGGGAAAGATGCTCAGGCGCGAGAGCAGGCCGCTAGCTCGGATTCAGCGCGACTTTGGGCTGGGTAAGCATTTTCCGCTGATTGCAATTTTGGGCAGTGTGGTATTTTTTGGATGTGCGATCGCCGCTACAGAACAATCCCTACCCCGACAGAATTCATTTCAAGGATTTTTAGAGTGGGTGAGCGGAACTGGTAATTCCCCAGATGTCTCCCCGTAACATTTGTTAACAGAAATTGTGACATATACTCCGTGCAAATATCTATTCCTTTAGGTATAAATCACAATATTTTAGCAATTGCACCAATCTTGAGGTGCAGGTAAGGACTGAGGCGCCGTGCCCTTCATAGTGTCCCCAAAAACGTCAAAACCAAAGTCCGGCAGGGGTTTTAGCCCCTGCCTCAAGGATCGAGTCCGGTGGACTTAAGTCTGACAACTGTGTTTCCGGTTAAGTTGACACATATCACAAAAATAATACGGTAGTCGGGAAGCGAGCGTGCCTGGGACCGGCTTGAGGAAAGACGACGAGAGGGAATTTATTCTTCATTAATCTTTTGCTATAAGTCAGGAGCAAGTAAGAATAACTGTCTGCGTGTCGCAACAATTTAGTAAGGTGAAATTCCTGATTGAGCCTGTGTCGGTATGGCCGTAGACTCGTTAAACGAGTAATAGTGAATTGTTGAGCGCACCTAACTGGTAAGCGCGAGCTCCGGCGAAAGCAAATTCACCAAAGAACTGGGTCTGAAGCCCCGTCCTTCTAGGACGGCTTTAATTCTCTTCGATTTTTCTCGATTGTATC
>NZ_JAUBVJ010000128.1:0-17568 GCF_036702785.1 Microcoleus sp. AR_TQ3_B6
GAAGTGATTGCTTCTTTGACGGGATATCCATTCATATTAAAGGGATTATCTGTAGCAAGTATTTAGAAAATTGGTATAAGTCCGCATACATGATAAGATACAAGACAGAATTATCGAAGTATTTGAAGAATGAGTTGAGACAAGTAGTGCTGCGATCGCACAATCAATGTCTCTGTGGGAGAATTTATTAGAACAGCAGGAAAAGCGCGATCGCCAAAATCAAGCAGAATGCGAAGCCGAAAAGGTTTGGCTGGCTGACAAACGTCGGGAACTAGAACAAGTACAGAGTCAAATTGAGGCTATTTTGAATCAAAGCGATCGCTAATTCAATGAGTAACGGGTAAGCGCAAAAAAACCATAGTACGTTGTAAATACTATGGTTTTGTCGCATTGCGTGACAGTCAATATTCCCGCCGTCGCGAGTTAAAGTTTTCCCGTTGTCACGCACCCTACGACTCCAGGGATTGTTGTGCGATCGATGTTTGAGAAAAATCAACAGGCGATCGCCGATTATCTAGAGGGCCGAGGGGTTAAAATTAGAACGAGAACAGATTCTCAAGTCAGCAGCGCGGCGGGTTTTAATTCGGGGTATGAAGTGGGGGACAAAATTAGTTTGCACAAGCAAGTGCAGCCGCAAGGGGATCTGAAACAACTTAATGAAAGTCTTTGAGTTCTCGATAGTAAAAATTTTCCGAGTAGCAGCAGAAAGATTTCGGCTAAACTCAGAAATTTACGAAGAAATAATTTTGAGAGTATGTGGATTAGTGAGGGGGCGAATAGGTGCGATAGTTCTGCTGAGTTAAAGTGCACTAAAAAAAAAATGAATTAAAATCATTGATTAAATAGGCTTGTTTTTATTAATTAATCTTCTCTCGCGCGCCTGTTCTGTTTGTGGCTGTTTGACCGTAGGTGTCAAACAGCCACAAACGTTTCACGTCAATAGTTTGGGGATTTTCCCAGATGTCTGTGAGGTAATTGCCACCTGACTTTTAACTGGCAATATAGATTAGCGCACCGCCAAATCAGCACTATAATGCACAGATCGGCTTACTTGTGGCAAAATTAGAATTAGAAACTGGCAAGCACATCCTTTCTTACTCACCACCGATATGATGATTGGAAAAATAATTTTGGGGCGCTACGAAATCACGAAACACCTGAAAGACACTAATTTTTGTCAGATTTATCTCGCTAAAGATCTGCAGCTTGACAACGATCTGCGGGTGGTTAAACGCCTCAAGCAGTCGCTATCACCTCCATTGGCTGCGGATCGCGCAAAACAGGGCTTGGAGGCGGAAGCTAAAATTCTCAATCGGTTAAAGCACGACCAAATTCCACAGTTGTTTAACATCAGTGGAGAAAATTCCGAATTTTATTTAGTTCAAGACTATATTGAAGGTCACAATTTAAGTGAAGAAGTCAAACCGAGTCAACGAGTGAGCGAAAATCAGGTGATTGGCCTGTTGCAGGAAATTCTGGAAATTGTCAAGTTTATTCACGAAAAACAGATTATTCACTGCGATATTAATCCATCGAATTTAATCAGACGCACCCCGGACTCCAAAGTGGTGTTGATTGATTTTGGTTCGGCTAAACAAATTGGGAGTCAGGGAACTAATTTTTTGAATCAGGTGCAAGCAAGTGTTCCCGGCTATGCACCTACGGAACAAAGGAATGGGAATCCTCAATTTAACAGCGATATTTATGCGGTGGGGATGATTGGGATGCAAGGGCTGACGGGGGTATCTGCTAAAGACATTCCTATCGATCCGAATATGTCGGAAGTTATATGGCCGAGTGGGACAAAACCGAGCGCTAAACTCCAAGAAATTATCGAAAAGATGGTGCATCCAAATTTTAGGGAGCGCTACCAGTCAGCGGAGCAAGTTTTGCTAGCACTTACAAAAATAAGTCTTCCCCGCCGAACTCGATTTAAGTCGTTTATAGAAGCGACGATGGCTGGCGATGCAACTGCTGTAGCTCAGCTTGTTACGGGAGTAGTTCTTGGATTTGTGGCGCTGATTTTAAGCTTGCCCGGTTTTATTACTGGGATGCAACAAATGTTGAATCCGCCTGGGGTAACTTTGAATTCTGACGATTTTAAGACTTATGAAAATTCTCAGTATGGGATAACTATTAAACACCCGAAGGACTGGAAGCCACAAGAAATCGGAATTAATGGAGAGGTGGTTAAGTTTGTGCATCAGCCTTCTCAAGCTAATGTGGTGATTAGCGTGAAAGCTTTATCTGATTGGCTGACATTAGAGGAATATACAAAGCAGTCTCTGAGCGCTATTGAAAATGAGTTTTTAGATGACAATAAGCAGGTTAAGAAGTATAATATAGAGCGGAAAAATGGGAAAGCTAGTTTGGCTAAGAGTGAGGCTTTTCAAGTGATTTATACTGGCAAGGATGAAAGCAATAACAGTTTGAAAATAATGGAAGTTTGGAATTTGAAAAACAAGAAGGCTTATATTATTACTTACGAGGCACCCTCGGAAAAGTATGATAAATTGAACCCAATAGTTGAGGAAATGGTTGATTCGTTTGCTAACTAATTTTAGGAGCGGCCAAACATCGACAGCTATTGCTGAAGTTCTCTGATTCTGTCCTGTGCATTTTTGTACGACTCGGTGTTTCCCTGTTGCTGATACAGATTGGCTGCTTTCTGAAAATCATCAATTGCCTTTCGTTTGTCTCCCTGTTGCGAGTAGGTAAGAGCGCGGTAATAGTACGAAGAAGCATCGTTAGGATTCAGCCGAATTGCCTCGTTGAAATCTGTTTGCGCTCCTTGATAGTCTTTCAGATTGTCATAGCGGACAACACCCCGATTGTAGTAGGCCTTAGCATAGTTAGGATTAAGACGGATAGCTTCGTTGAAATCGGCTAACGCTCCCTGTTTATCTCCCTGCTCATAGCGGACTTTACCCCGATTGTCGTAGGCATCAGCTAAGTTAGGATTAAGACGGATAGCTTCGTTGAAATCGGCTAACGCTCCCTGTTTATCTCCCAGCCCTGAGCGAGCAACACCCCGAGTGTCGTAGGCCTCAGCAGAGTTAGGATTAAGACGGATAGCTTCGTTGGAATCAGCGAGCGCTCCCTGTTTATCTCCCTGTTCATAGCGCACAACACCCCGATTGTTGTAGGCATCAGCATAGTTAGGATTAAGACGGATAGCTTCGTTGTAATCTGCGATCGCACCCTGTTTATCTCCCAGCCCTGAGCGAGCAACACCCCGAGTGTCGTAGGCCTCAGCAGAGTTAGGATTAAGACGGATAGCTTCGTTGGAATCAGCGAGCGCTCCCTGTTTATCTCCCTGTTCATAGCGGACAACACCCCGATTGTTGTAGGCATCAGCCTCGTTAGGATTAAGACGGATAGCTTCGTTGTAATCGGCGAGCGCACCCTGTTTATCTCCCAGCCCTGAGCGAGCAACACCCCGATTGGAGTAGGCATCAGCATCGTTAGGATCGAGGCGAATCGCTTCGTTTAAATCGGCGAGCGCACCCTGTTTATCTCCCTGCTCATAGCGGACAACACCCCGATTGGAGTAGGCATCAGCATCGTTAGGATCGAGGCGAATCGCTTCGTTGTAATCGGCGAGCGCACCCTGTTTATCTCCCTGTTGAGAGCGGACAATACCCCGATTGTTGTAGGCGTTAGCATAGTTAGGATCGAGGCGAATCGCTTCGTTGTAATCTGCGATCGCACCCTGTTTATCTCCCTGGTCTGAGCGAGCAACACCCCGATTGTAGTAGGCGTTAGCATAGTTAGGATCGAGGCGAATCGCTTCGTTTAAATCGGCGAGCGCACCCTGTTTATCTCCCTGCTCATAGCGAGCAAAACCCCGAAAAACATAAGCATCGGCATTCTTCGGGTTAATCCGAATCACCTGGTTAAAGTTCTCAATCGCTGCTTGTTTATCCCCCGCATTGTATTGAGCCGCACCGATTTGGTAGTAAGCATCAGGACTATCGGGACAACTCTGTAAAGCTCTTTGATAATCCCGAATCGCACTTTGGTAATCTCCTCTCTCAGCCTTCGCCCCGCCCAAACTAAGCAAATCTTCAGGCCGCGTATTGTCCGCAGAACTATCCTGTAGCTGCCGCAAATTGCGCTGATTTGCCAAAAAACTATTAATCGGAATTCCTAACCTCAAACCGCTGCAAGAACGCCCGTTAATCCCCACTATACGACCAACTCCATCGAGCACAGGGCCGCCGCTCATGCCGGGGATGACTTCGCTGTTGTAGACCATTGTATAGCCATTTTCTCCTATCGGCTGGTAACGCTGAAACTGCCCCGCACTAAACCGATAGCTGCGCTGTTCTCTTTGCGGTCGAGGCACGGGAAAACCGGTGGCGTAAACCTTGGCTCCTCCGGCTAGTTGGTCGGAATTTCCCAACTCCGCAACGCGATATATTTTATTGCTCTGAAACTGAACTAATGCCAAATCGAATCCGGGTAATTCTTGCATTTTGTAAACCGGATAGCGGCTGCCATCAGAGGTTTCAATTTCATAGCGGTCTAGATATCTGACTACGTGATGATTGGTCAGTACAAAGTAAGTATTATCCTTGCGCTCAACAATCACTCCAGAACCGCCGGCGCCACCGTCAATGCGGACGGTAATTTCTCTGCCAATTGCTTCGACTTGCTGCGGCGACAACTGCGCGACGGCAAATTGAGGCTGCACGACGATCGTTGTTGCCCCAATTAAGGCTGCTGACAATCTGTAGGAAAAACGCATTGCTTAACCTCTAAACCCCTAGATTCGGTAGCTGTCAGTTTCGATGGCACTAACTGCACAAAAGTCTCGATCGGAATTCCCCAACTGTAGCGCCGCATCTGTTCCCGCAGGGACGCGCTAGGCTGGGAACCGTCCTGAAAAACATAAGCATTATCCAAAATCGGCTCAGCGTGGATACCGTTGACTGCGACAACTTGGCCGCGACGATTCAGCAGCGGCCCTCCACTCATGCCTTTTTCTACATCATTGGTATATCCAATCCGATATCCCCTCTGCAAAGGTTTGTCCAACACCAAGGAAACTTGACCGCTTTTAAACACAAATCCCTGCTTGTCGGAGGCAGAAATGGCGGGTACAGATGTTGCCTCTGCATAAGGAAATCCGGCAGCAAATACTGGCTCTCCCGGTCCTGGGGCTGGGCCGAAAACTGCGACGGCATAATCAGTATTGTCGCTGCGAAACTGCAATAAACCCAAATCGTTTCCTTTAAGGTAATTTGTCTGAATTTTCACTGCCGGATGTATCTTACCGTCGGGTGTTTCAATGCGATAGGGCGGGTCGCCTCCTAGCAGTACGTGTTCGTTGGTCACTACTGTATAAACGTTGCCTTGTTTGCGGATCAAAATTCCCGAACCCAGGGCATCTTTCGATCTGATTTTAACTGCGATCGACCTTGCCAATTTTTCAAGTTGTTTGACAGAAGGTTGAGCCGGCTGCTGTGTCACTAAAACGCTGACATCCGGCGCGGATGCGGGTACGGGAATAATGAAACCGCCCAAACAGGCAACCAACATCAGAATAGACCTCCATCGGAATTTGCAGCAGAACACGAGCGCTATCTCAAGATTCTGGGCGCGGTGCTTCCTCTTCTTCCGGCAGCAGTTTATTGATATCGAGGTAAGCTTCGCCATCCCTGTAAATAATTGCATCGTTCCCGCTGAGTTCTAGCGGGGTTCCGGCTAAGCCCTCAATATTAAAACTCAGCCGCTGTAAAGTCTGCTGCAAGTCGGTTCCGGGTTTGAGAGTGACTAACAATCCGTCATCGCGACACTGACCTCGATCGTCGGTAATGCAGAGTACGGCTTGACCGCGCCACATTTTAGCACCTACGTAATTGAGGACTTTGTTGTCGTGAAACCGCTGCAATCTTTGAGAAATCTCCTCACAGCGTTGCTCAGGATTCCAAGGCGGAGGAAAAGAGTTATCCGTCCAGCGAATCAGCGCGACATTTCTTTTGCTGCCGCGCATGAGAGTTGCGGGTTGACCGTTGCTGGTACCGCAAAAAAACTTATTTTTTGGTGTAAGTTGAGCGGTGGTGGGTTGAGGCAGGGTTGCCACCACCCCTACGGAAACGGCGAACCCAGTCAGCAAGGAGACAAAGGATTGAGGTTTGAGGATCATGGCAAGTTGCCTGGGGGAAGAAGGTAGATTGACAGAGGCTCTTGCACTTCCGTTGCGGGCGAGTCTGCGACCTCTGGGGAATAGCTGATTCTAAGTTGGAAAATTTTATACTTAAAATGATATCACAACTGCATGGGTAGCCAACAACCCGTCCGCGTCTATCTGCGTCGATCTGCGGTTAAAAACTCCCAAATCTTCTTTAACAAAAAGTAAAAGACAAGCTAACATTAACTTAGCTTGCCCTCAACTTTCTGGATATTTTATCAATCCCAACTAAAGCATTGTTTAGTCTAAATAGGGGTAGAGATTAGCAAAAACTTACTCACCCATATCACTTGAGGCCTTTCGCCTGTTTCTATGCCAAAACAGGCACGGGCTGCGGCCAACGTCCCATGACTTTACCAATAACGGCCAATTCTTCCATCCACTTGTCGAACCGATCCGGTGTTAAAGATTGCGGCCCGTCAGACAAAGCTTTTTTGGGATTCGGGTGCACTTCAATCATCAGCGAATCAGTACCAGAGGCGATCGCCCTCTATCAATCAATCAATTCCGCTTCTTCAAAAATCTGTCTAGTCGTCAACTCCAAACCAGGCAGCAACTCATCCACAATCAGCATATTATCCGTATAAACTTGACTTGAACCATCGGGTAAAAAGCTTCTTATTAAAATAGCTTCTGGATCAATTACCCAAACTCGCGGAACACCCGCCGCCAAATAATCTTTCGCCTTCTCTTCAAATTCCTTCATACTTTGATCGGGAGAGATAATCTCAATCACCAGTTCAGGGATTGCGGGACAAGCTTGATTCCGCCGATAACTCCGCGGTAAACGTTCATAAGAAATGTACGTTAAATCCGGAACAGGTACCCAATCTTTATCCTGACGTTTTAACAAAATTGCCCATTCTGGAAGCACTCGCCCCAGTCCTTTACACCATACACGAATCAGGCAACACAAAGCTCCCTGTAAACTGGAATGAAAAAATTTAGGAGACACTTTCGGAACTGCTTCACCATCTACAAACTCACAATATATATCTCCGTCGGGCAAAGCTAGAAATTCTGCTAAAGTGAGTTTGGTTCCCATGGCTACCATGACTCCCAGCCCTCTCGCTAATTAATTCACATATCAATTATACAAACTTTCCCAACTTTCCTAGAAGCAGGATCGCCCCTGGGCGTCTATTCCAAAAACCCAATAACAAAATCCCCGACTTCTTTAATAAGTCGGGGATTTAACAGCGATCGCATTTTAGGTTAGGCGTTTCGCCTGTTTCTATACCAAAGCTGGCACGGGTTGCGGCCAACGTCCCATGACTTTACCAATCACCGCCAATTCTTCCATCAACTTGTCGAACTGATCCGGTGTTAAAGATTGCGGCCCGTCAGACAAAGCTTTTTTCGGATTCGGGTGCACTTCAATCATCAGCGAATCAGTACCAGAGGCGATCGAAGCAAAGGCCATCGAGGGTACAAACTGCGCCCAACCGGTGCCGTGACTCGGGTCAACCATAATCGGTAAGTGAGTCAGAGTCCGCAACACTGGAACCGCCGACAAATCTAGCGTATTGCGCGTATATTGCCTGTCATACCCGCGAATTCCGCGCTCGCACAAAATCACGTTCGGATTGCCAGCAGCCATGATATACTCAGCAGCCATCAACCATTCTTCAATGGTGGCGGAGATGCCGCGCTTCAGCAAAATAGGTTTGTCTTGAGCTCCGACTTTCTTCAACAGTGAGAAATTCTGCATATTTCTCGCCCCGACTTGGATCACGTCGGCTACTTCTGCGATCGCACTTAAGTCCGCCGCATCCATAACTTCCGTAATAATTCCCAAACCGCTAGCTTCCCGGGCCGCCGCCAGCAATCCCAAAGCACTCTCGCCGTGGCCTTGGAAAGCATAGGGAGAAGTTCTCGGTTTGTACGCGCCACCGCGCAGAAAATGAGCTCCAGCAGCTTTGACGCGCAGTGCCGTTTCGATAATCATTTCTTCGTTTTCGACCGAGCAAGGGCCTGCTACGACCGCGATCGGGTGATGCAGGCCGATCGTTACAGTTCCTAAAGGAGTAGCCACCGGTACTTCGCTGGCTTCTCCTTGGCGGTACTCGATAGAAGCGCGTTTGTAGGGTTTTTCCACCCGCAGCACTTCCTCAATCCAGGTGCTCATTTCGCGCAGTTGCAGAGGTTCGAGCTCGGCGGTTTCGCCTACCAAACCCATAACAACTTTGTAACGGCCGACGATTTTTTCAGGTGTCAAACCCCAGTTAGTGCGGAGCTCTTCGTCTAGTCTATCGATCTCGGCTTCTGGAGTGCCGGCTTTCATTACAATAATCATATTTTTTTTGCCTTTTTAGTTGGGCTAGAAACGGATGATGACTCTGATGCACTGAGAAAAATAGATGCAATGGCGATCGAGAATCTATTTATATCAGTATTATTACAATTGTTGTGGGGCGGGTTCTTCCTCCCCAAAAACAAATTCGCTAATGGTTAACAGCTTAGTTATTAGCTAATGACTAATAACTAACAACTAATGACTAACTTTTTGGCTTGGCGGCGCGCCACGCTTCTCGCATCCGTCCAAAATTGGTATTAAATTCTTCCCACCCCAGAGTGCTTCCTGAAATTTCTTCATCCCAGGAAGCCGAGAGGACTCCGTAGCTCAATCCCAGAACGCCTAGACCAAAACAGCCCATGCTTACCAGCAATACTGCTGTGTTAGGCAGATCGAACAAGCCCTTGCTGACTACCAAATAGCTTACAAAAAATGTGCAAATTCCCATGATTGTCGGTATGCCGCAGAATAACGCTATGCGGGATATCATGCGTTGGCTGACTACTTCTGGGATGGATTGCGACTTTTTTCCCGTTGTGTTAGCTTTCGGCTGCTTGTCGGCAGTATCCGACTCTAAGGCTAAGCTTGCTTGGGGTTCTGGGGGCTTTTTAGGCGTTTTTTTACGATTTGTTGCCGGTTCAAAGGGCAAGCGCTTGCGGGGTGGTTCGGAGGACATATTTTATCTTTAACCTGAAATCTCGAACATTTTTCAATAAGTCTTGGTGTTTGTCCAAGATTAAAGAATATTGTCGCAAATTTTGGCTTTGGTGTTTAGCCGCGAATGCCTAGGCGGGCAATCAATGCTTTGTAGCGATCGACATTTTGCTTTTGGATGTATGCCAGCAGGCGCTTGCGGCGGCTGATCATCATCATCAAGCCGCGCCGGGAGGCGAAGTCTTTTTGGTTGATTTTCAGGTGGGCGCTGAGTTTTGTGATGCGATCGGTCAGCATGGCGACTTGGACATCTGCCGAACCGGTATCGGTTTCATGGGTTTGGAAGTCGCCCATGATTTCTTGTTTGCGCTGTTGTGTAAGAGCCATGAATTGATTTTAGTTTTTTTTGTACGATTGTCACAATCTCCTATGTTATCACACCGGAAGCATAACAAGGATAAAATTTTTGCCCCGGATGGGTTTGTTTGCCCGCCAGAATTTGGGTTTTTATTCCCGGTTTCTCGATCGGCTAGGCGATTATCGGCTCAAATAGGCGATCGCCTCACGTATCCAATCATCCGCATCACCTTTGGCGGACAAAGTGCTGTCTTGACTGAGGGTTTGCAGCGCTTGCAAGACTTCAGCCGCAGTGTATCCCATCGCCAGCAGGATCATCTCGACTTCTTCTTGAATAGCTGGGGGGACTCCCGCGGCCACTGAAGTTGTCAAACCTGCTTGCTGTCGCCATTCCGAGAGTTTGCTTTTGAGCTCCAGGGCGAGACGTTCTGCGGTTTTTGTACCCACGCCCGGGGTTTTGGCGAGGATGCGGGTGTTACCGCCGACGATCGCCTGGACTAAATCTTGCAATCCTAAAGTATCCAGAAGTGCGATCGCCAGTTGAGCACCCACACCGCTAACACTTGTCAACTGGCGAAACAAATCGCGTTCTGCCGCGCTGCCAAAACCGTACAATACGATTTGGTCTTCCTTAACTTGCTGGTGGGTAAAAATTTGGGCGACTTCGCCCGAGGCTGGCAATTGACCGGTCACGCGGGGCAAAATTTGGATTTCATAGCCAATTTGATTGACTTCCAGAGTCAATATGACGCGGTTGCTGCCTTTGGCGATATCGGCTACTGTGCCTTTGAGATAGCTAATCATAGAGTTAATAATACACCGCTATTCGTTTTCATCAAACTCGGCGATGATGCGGAGGATGGAGTTGAGACGGATATCTGTTCGATTCCCTTCGGGATAGCTTCGCTTCACGGATTTTGAGTAAATGGTTAACAAAAGTACGATCGACGGCTATTCAACTTGATAAATCATGCGATTATCTAAAATCTAAAATCAATTTAAAATCTAAAATCAATCTAAAATCTAAAATCTAAAATCTAAAATCCCTTGATGCCCTCCCACATTTGAGAAAGAGGTATTCGCTGTCCGGTTTTAGCTTCCTGGAATGCCCTTTTGAGACTAGCTTTCACTTCTGCCACTGGAGTATCGTCTGGATCTTCTTCAGCTTCATATATAGGTTCGGAAAGGAGAATAATTCGTAGGAGAGCGGGAATACCGAGCCTTAAAGGTCGATCGAGCAATAATTGACCTTTTTCGGCATCGATTCTCTCCCACAGTTCCGAGATTAATCTCGTTTGTCCGGCTTTGCCTTGTAGCAATCCTTTTCTGAGACTAGCTTTTACTTCTTCAACGGTCGTATCGTCGGGGTCGTCTTCACCTTCATCTGTAGGTTCCTGAAAGAGGACGATGATTCGCACGGGGCCCGGAGTGTCTAGTGTTAAAGGTCGATCGAGCAATAATTGACCTTTTTCGTCGAGCGTTCCTGTGACTTCAAAGGCTTTCATGTGTTTTACCTAAATTTTTTTGAGCTACTACTATCCTTATATAAGGCAGCCCGATCAATTTTGTTGTCAATTTAAAATAAGCTGCTGTTTAACCAAAGACAAATCCGTCTTACCAAAATTCACAACCGCAGCCACATTGAAATTTTCCAATGATTTTATAAACCACATGATTTCATCAGAAGGCTTACCTTCATAGTGATTAAACAAAATAGCAAATCGCTTTTCCAACTCAGGTTTAACCTTGCCCGAAAGCAGTACAAGTTTCAGCAGTAAACCCATTGTCCGGCTGGGGCCGAGGTTGTACACCAAGTCGTAAAAAACGTAGTGGCTGGGATGTTGGGAATTTTCCACTACCAACAAGTTGAACAATTGGTGGCAAGTTCCAACTAACAATTGATTATTTAATTTCATCGAGTCATTTTCTGGCAATGTATTTTTGATTTGCTTGTACAAACGGTTCTTAAATTGACGCCCGCCGTATTCTGGTTCTACCGACGATATTAAATATTCATATAAATCCACTTTAAATGAGCCGTAAGATGGAGTTTTTCTGGCATCTCTCAGAAAAAATTGAGCCGATTCTTTGTAAGTACGCTCGCCTGCTACTTTTCCGGCAAATTCCATGACAGCTAAGTGCAGTTCCGCATCGTTCAAAAGTGTGGGATTGGCGGCAGGCTGCACAATTCCTATCTCTGTATTTCTCGGTTCAACCAAATAATTTAAATATTGAGACAAATCTCTTTCAAATTGTCGCTGTCTTTGAAATTCCAGTTTTTTGATGGTTTCCTGGTCTTCCTCAATGCTCTCCTTGCTCAGTAGAGAATGCCCGTACAAATAAGGATACCGACAAATCAATTCACCCAAGGGGGGATTAGTATCTTCTTTCGGCGGTTCCGGCTCTCTCTCTACGACTTTTACTACGCGCTCTAGGGTCTGGAATTCTTCAGTTTTCGTAAAAAGTGCTATTTGTTCTTGCAAGCGCTTGACTATGTAAAATTCCCTCCCAAATCGGGGAGAAGGCTGCTTAAATAAAGCTACTAAGTTTGCGATCGCCAATTTGTTTTGTGAGTGCAATTGCCAGCGGTTGATCGGGATGTAGCAGCAACGGTGGAGGATATATTTAAAGTCGTAATCCGCTCGCTTGACGGAGACTATATTGTACAAAGTTGCTTCAATTTCTCGATCGGGATAGCCCATGCCGTCGATAAATAGCTTTTGGAACCGCTCGATCACCTGGGCGGGGGATTCTGTTTCGACGCAGGATACGATGTGATCGTACAATCTCTGTTCGTTGCTGCCAGTTGAAACAGTCTCTGAGGGCGGGGTGAGAATCCTGCTGTCAGCATCGGTGTCTGCGCTGATGTCTGCAACTAATACCGCAACGGCTGTCGGTTTTTCCCGAAAAGTTCGATCGGGATTCAAGAAACAATAGTGTTCTTGGCTTAATTTTTTGTTCGCCGCCCAATCCAAAGCTGACTGCAAACTTTCCCCTGTCAATAACTGCGATTCATCTTTGCGGTCGGAAGCCAGCCATGCTGCTAGCGCCCAGCGGTACGGAGCCAATTTTCCCAGTTCTTGTTCCACCCAGAACTGATTGAAAACTGACTCATAAATTCGGTTGGCAACTATTAATTTACCCTGAGACTTAACTACCAATCCTGACAGTTGCAATTCGATTTGTTCTGGAGAGTAATCTGCCGGTACTCCCTGCGCTTCCTCCGGTTTGTTCGGGTCTGGCGGTTGCAAAGCTTGTTGGTACAGGGTTAACAGCCGCGTGAGGTCGCAGCGACTATGGAAAATGCGATCGCGAATAGCTGTCAAATGTTGGGGTTCATCCTGTTCTTCCCAATCTTTAATAATTCTGTGTTTGAGCAGTTTTTCAACCTGCTGGGCTTCGGAATTTCTGCCAATGAAAGGCTCGTATTCAAGTACCAAATGGCACAGCTTTTGAGTCAGAAACGGTTGACCTCCCGTCCAAGCTAATATTTCTTGGATCACTTTTTGGGGGCGAAAAGCTTTGAGTGCCAATCCTTTTGCTAGCGGCAAACTTTCGTGCAGTTGGAATAGACTTAAATTGATCCGCCGTCCAATATTAAAAGGGTTGCAGCTTTGATCTCGGATCAATTCTGACGGGGCTGCTACTCCCACAACTGCAAAAGTCAGGCGATCGTATTCTGGTTGCTCTGCCCGCTTGGAGTAACAAGCCCGGATCAAAGCAAAAAAATCGCTGGTACTGAAATTTAGGCTGCTGGTGCTGTCAATGTCATCTATGAAAATTACCAGCTTTTGCCGAATAGACTTGAGCAAAACTTTTTCGATAAATATCTCCAATCGCTGGACCGGCGACAGCAGTTCGCGATCGTTCCACCACTTGATCGCATCAAACCTGGTTGTGAGGTGCAAACTGCTTGCGATGCGGTACATGATTGCCGCATA
This sequence comes from Microcoleus sp. AR_TQ3_B6, assembly GCF_036702785.1. Lineage (NCBI taxonomy): Bacteria > Bacillati > Cyanobacteriota > Cyanophyceae > Oscillatoriales > Microcoleaceae > Microcoleus > Microcoleus sp. AR_TQ3_B6. Next base: position 13,445 of record NZ_JAUBVJ010000128.1, read on the forward strand.
CCACTTTTGGGGGGAGATATCTGGGCTGCTGATGCTTCTCAAGTTGATGGCAGCAAAAACAGTACCTTCTGCTTGCAACCTTTTGGCCGTTTGCACTAGCAGGCTGGACTTTCCCATGTGCGGCGAACTCAACACGTAGCAGAAGTCTCCAGCTTTGAGTCCTTCGTAGAGTTCGCTGTCGGCCGATCGCCTGACATAGGTGGGCGCACCGGCCGGCAAATATCCTCCGACTTGATATTGATAGGTTGAGTTGACGAATGCTGTCATCTGGGAATTCATCAAGATGGTGCGCCCCGTAGGTGTGGGATCTAAAGCTTACAAATCGCAATTATTGCCAGTTTACTAAGGTTGAAAATTTTTGTTCCTCTTTCTCTATTGTCTACTAGCTCACCTTTCTCCTTCTCAATCTTTACCGTATCTTTGCAAGCGGTCGCCCCAAATCCTGCGACCTGCAGCAGCATACCCCGGCACTTTATTCACTCTAACAATTCTTGGTACTCAATTTCAGATTCAATGCTTGATTTTTGGGAATAAACGAGTTCGTGGGTCAACTCTTTGAACAAGAGTTTGACTGCTTTAGCCGCCACGCGCGCCCCAGTTTCACGAACCGCCCGCTAAGTTTTTCCGCATCCATGATTTCCCCTAGCCGTCAGCCGATGTCGTTGTTAAGTCGCGTCCGCTGTGCTTTAATCCTGGTAAATATCCAGTGCCACAAAGCTATTCGACACAAATCTGAACCGCCGCTGACTCTCAACCTGTTGATATCGCCGCTACCATGAGTGCGACGGCGCATAGCCCACAGATTTGCAAAAACGGCGAAGTGATAGATGTCGCTTGGTAGCTTTTTGACACTCCCCGTCCTATAAGGACGGGGATTCTTGGTTCAATGAGTCGCCATAACCTAGCAGGGTTTCCCCAACTAAACTAGAGGGCATCTCTCCCCAAGCGTTAATTTCGGCGTGCCCCGCCATATTTTGGGCGCGTTTCAAGATGTTAATTGCTGCGTTGGTGTCTCGATCTGCCGAATACCCGCAATGCGGACAAATGTGCGTTCTAGTTGATAGAGACTTACTGACTTTTTTGCCACAATTCGAGCAATTTTGACTGGTATTGTGGGGCGATACAGGTACGGTTTTTGTTCCGTAGACGCTCCCCAAATAATCCAACCACGTCCGAAACTTAGACCAAGCGGCATCACTAATCGACTTAGACAGTTTTCGGTTTTTTACCATGCCCTGAACATTTAAGTCTTCATAGGCGACCAAATCGTTAGATTGGACGTAACGGAGTGCCACTCTCTTGACAAACTCTTCTCGCTGCCTACTTACTCTTAGATGTTTCCGAGCATACCGATTTTTTGCCTTCTTGTAGTTATTAGATTGCGGTTTACCCTTTTTGAACTTTTTGGACTTTTTCCGGTTGGCACGGTTTAATTACTTTTCTGATTTGCGATAAAATTTAGGAGTTTCGACTATCCCTCCCTCACTATCAGCCAAAAAGTATTTAATTCCGACATCAATTCCTACCGCACGATTGGATGACTTGCAATCTTTGAGAGCGCTCCGAGGAGCATCGACACAGAATTGCACGTAATACCCATCACTACGTCGGACAATCCGTACCCTTTTAATTTGCTCTATCTGATAAAAATGCAAGTCTCGACTGCCTTTTAATTTCAGCATCCCGATACCTTTCTTATCAGTAAAGTTAATGCGTTTCCGGCATGATGAAAGTTTCCAACCACCAACCTTGTACTCGAGCGAGCGACTGTTTTTCTTGAACTGCGGATAGCCCTTTTTACCCGGCTTTTTGTTTTTACAGTTGTCGAAAAATCGATCGCGCGTTGGGCATTTTCAACAGCAGCTTGACAAGCATGACTGTACAAGTCTTTGACAAAGCCAAACTCTGCTCGCAATTGAGTGCAATACTTATACAGTTCTTTTCTGCCTACACCGCGATTGTCTATCCAGTACCGCAGGCATTTATTCCGAATAAATTGCCCCGTGCGAATAGCTTCATCTATCTTGTGGTATTGTTGCTTTTTCCCGTAGGCTTTGAACTCAAAAACTAGCATAGTTCGACTTGGCAGGCTGCTGTCTTATACTACCATATATTTGACGTTAATTCCAGAATTTATCGAATTAAAGCCGTCCTAAAAGGACGGGACTTGTATCCGCGCGACCTGAAAGGTCAACTAAACCGCAGCACCGACGCTGCTCGATGATTCTCTTCATCGACCCCTACGTAAAAGACTCAATCCGAGTCCGACTACGCCTAAAGTAAGCAATGAAATAGGTGGAATGCAAGTCACGAAAGTAACCAAAGCTAGATAAGGTCACATCTGGTCAGGAACAAAGGGGAAGTATGAATCTGGATGAACGAAAGTGAACGCTTCCGTTTAAACTCCGTGAGCCACCAAATTGCCAAATGACCTGATAGGCAATAACCAAAAAGGTATATGGGTGGGTCAGCTAATGGATACTTAGCCGACCAAGAGAACACAAATCCCATCGGAGGAGAGGAAAAACATCAGGCAATAAAAACCGGATGGCGCATCCAAATCATACACGAAACTTTAGTTGATACAACAGGGTAAGTCCCACAGAGTCTAAGAGAATGTCTATACTCTCAGTAAGTTGGAGGCAACGAAGACGGAAATCTCTGGGGGATAAAGGAGGGAAGAAAAAGCAAACGCCTTGTTGTAATGGCAAGGATAGTGGTTTATACCTCTGACCGAAAGGAAAGCTGACTTCTTCTGGGTCATATACGAAATTGAAATGTTCAAGAAATCGAACCGACATGAAAAGTTTGATATTAAGTAACAACTTAATAAATGGACATGAGGGACAACTTAGTGATTGGAGTCAGGTCAACTGGCATAAAGTCAGGAAGAATGTCAGAAATCTACAACAAAGGATATTTCGTGCCAGACAACTTGGGCAGTGGAAGCAGTTGAGAAGATTGCAGAAACTGTTAGTAAGAAGCTACGCCAACCTACTAATTTCTGTGAGACAAATTACTCAGGTTAACACGGGAAAGCGTACCGCAGGGGTGGATAAGGAGGTTATAAACACTCCAGACGAGCGAGTAAAACTTCTCGATAACTGGTCAAGGCCAAAAGCATCACCAACCAAAAGGGTATTCATCCCCAAAGCAAACGGCAAGAAACGTCCTTTAGGGATTCCCACTATCAAGGATAGGGTCGCACAGAATTTGGTAAAAAACACACGCTTAACCCGAATGGGAAGCAGTTTTTGAGCCTAACTCATATGGCTTCAGGGCTGGAAGAAGCTGTCACGACGCAATAGAAATGGCATTTATTAAACTCAATGCCAGTCCAAAGCAAGGACACCTCTGGGTTTTAGACGCTGATATCAAAGGATGCTTCGATAACCTAGCCCACGAATCGATTCTCAACATGATTGGGTCTGTTCCCCATAGAGACTTAATCAAAGAATGGATGAAAGCTGGATATGTTTACGGGGGTGTCCACAACCCAACGGAAACAGGAACTCCTCAAGGTGGAATTGTTAGCCCGTTATTGTCCAATATTGGATTACACGGGTTAGAGCAAGCGGTAAAATCCTGGTGTCCAAAACTAGGAATCATCCGTTACGCCGATGACTTCATCATCACTGGTAAAACCAGAGAACAAATTGAGGAAATAGTCCCCAGAGTTAAGCAATGGTTATTAGAACGCGGACTTGAGTTAAGCGAGGAGAAAACTAGGATAGCAAATATAGCTGAAGGTTTTGACTTTTTAGGTTTCAATCTGAAACACTATGACGGTAAACTGCTGATTACTCCCCAAAAAGCTAAAGTATTAGCCAAACTGAAGGAACTTAGCCGCCTTGTTAAATCAATGGCGACCGTTACGCAGGAAGTCCTAATCAAAAAGCTCAATCCAATTCTCCAAGGTTTTGCCAACTATTATCAGGGAGTGGTTAGCAAAGAAACCTTCAAATACATGAGTCATCGTGTTTGGCTAATTCTCTGGTCATGGTGTAAGCGTAGACACCCACAAAAATCGAAAAATTGGGTCAAGAACAGAAATGTTGAACCTTGATACAAAACTTTACATATCTAGATATAGTAAGACTAATCAGGTAAAAATTTCAACAAAA
>NZ_JAUBVJ010000129.1:0-17552 GCF_036702785.1 Microcoleus sp. AR_TQ3_B6
TGCGTAGGGAATATCAATCCAGCCAGTCTCCTTACCAACCTCAGAGCCGGGGCTTAATTTGGCTACAAATGCTCCCGCCCCGGCATCATACACATATACCTCAGCCTTTCTAGAATCAACAGCAAATACTCTATCTCCTGCCACATCCATTGCCTTAATAATCAGCATGGGGTTGGCTTTTGGATCGTAGGGAAGAGTTATGCGCCAGCGTAGTTTTTTATCCTTTGTCCAGTTGTCGTAGCGCACAATCTCCGTGCCGACTATTCCCCATTCCTCACCTGTGTGTGGGCGATCGACTGTATACCCTCCGAGATACATGACATCTGTATCAGGAAAATATTTGACTCTTAAGAGCTTGTTAAACGGTGCTGGCATGGGTATAACTTCGGAAGCGGCACTCGTATAAATTGGACTACCATGAGTATCCAATCCTTGATAGCGATAATGTTTGATGTAGCCAGCTTCACTAGCTTGCCAAACATCCCCTTTGCTATCAACTTCCCAACCCCCAATCGAATCATCTTCTGCACCTAGACTTTCATATTCATCGCTTTGAATATAGCCATCCCCGTTCTTGTCGTGCCATAGCCAGCTTCCTACTGCTGGCTGATTAGCGGGCCACTTAGAATGCTGGCGAGAGAAGATTGCGCTGGGAAGCGCGATCTCTCCATCAAAACGGTAAATGGCGAGGCGCGAGGCAAACATTCCGCCCAGATAAAGAAAACGCTTTCCCTCAATGCGACGCACGAAAACCGAGGTAGCCCCATGTACCGTTTCTTGTAGCCGCAGATCGTCGGGATAGCGAAATTTATCTACGGTATATCCCTTATAACTCCATTCCTGACCATTGCTTTTGCTATAGTCCATGACAAAGTGTTCCTGCTTGGTAAACACGTCCACTCCATCAGTCCCTGGATCGGCATCGGCATTATCTACAAATTGCAAGCCCAGCAATCTCCACTGCATTGATCCGCTGGCATTAAACTTCCTCAAGTCCGTTCCTGACCGATTAAAACCATCAAGACTGACATAAATATTTCCGCTGGCGTCCGTGCCCACCCCCGTCAAACCTCCGAGTTTGAGGTCTCCAACTTCTCCTGGTGTTCCTGAGTAGATCCCCCTCTGAGTTCCGAAAGTCCCAACCAAGGTGGGTATGCTTGTGATGTTGTAGATCAGCACTTGTTGACGGGGGCCATTTTCCGCAACTAACAGTCTGCCTTGATTATCCATAGCTAGGGCTGTAGGGTCTACAACATCCGTAATTTTCTTGGATAATAAAGTTCCTGTCTTGGAATAGTTCAGAATCTTGGGAGGATTAGTAGCGTCTTTCGCTTGTAGAATCCATAGGTTAGTTTGAGTATCTACAGCTATTTGTTTGGGGCGATCGACTGACCAACTGCGTAATTCTGCCATAGTTTCGGCATTGTAGACGCGAATGCGGTTGGCAGCACTATCACTGACATAAAGCTCGCTGCCAGCGTTAGCTAATCCAGTTACTTGACCGGAGGTGCTAACAATTAACATACTTTTATCATAACCACGCCCACCTGCAAAGGGAGCAGGCTCCCCAGATAAGTTGTAGCGTCTGACACAATACCAGTTTGTTTTAGAAGGGGGATAATCCTGAATTACTATCCTGTCTATTGCCCCCTGTGTCATGGCGATATAAAGGTACTTACCATTGGCCGTGACTGCTTCCCCTCCAGTTCTTCCCCATCCATGAAGATTGCTAGCTTTGCCGATCGCATCTCCATCTTTATAAATTCCTGCCTCTCTACCCGCTTCATCCCACACGCTATTGGTATAAACCGTTCCGTCGTTCCCCACGTACATGGCAGCGATTTGAATTTGTACCCACTTACTGCCACCGCCAAAGGTGTTACCGATCCAAGATGTTTTGTAAGAGATATTGGGTAAAGGGTTTGAAGTTACAGACAGTGCAGCTACAGACAGTGCAGTTAAAGTAGAGATTATGACTCCTGCGATCGCAGGCTCTCGGAAACTCATCCTGCAATGTTGGCGATCGTTCTCAATCGGCTTAAAATTATTGAGGAAATGATTCATTAGTTGGATGAATAATCGCCGTTTTTGCGATAATTTGTTTACTAGCAATAGGAATCGATTCTTCATGATTCACTAAAAAATATACAGCTATAATCAGGATGTCTCAGTTATAGTAAATTTAATGTATATTTGCAAACAACCAAGTGGACAACTACACAAGTAACCCTGCTGCTACATCAGCAAATATTCTTTGCGTCGGGATCGGATGGTTTCCGAAAACACCGGGAGGCTTGGATCGATATGTATATGAGCTTACGCATCAATTAGCAGCCAGTGAAGATCGAGTTGAATTGTGTGGAGTAGGTCTACCAGAAACTCAGTCAAACTCTGGCGTAAAACTCACTAATTTAGCTGACCCCGAACATCGAATCTGGGAACGGCTTTGGTTGATTCGCTCCAACTTTGGGCAGCGAAAATATGCAAAACCTGATGCAATTAATCTACATTTTGCACTATATAGTTTTCCTCTTTTGCAAGTTTTACCTAGGGGGGTTCCTGTTACCTTTTCCTTTCACGGGCCTTGGGCATTAGAATCTAAGCAGGAGGGTTCTGGTAAACTGAGTGTTTTTTTGAAGCATTGGATGGAACAAAGGGTCTATCGTCGTTGCGATCGATTTATTGTTCTGAGTAAAGCATTTGGTGAGATTTTACATCAAGAATATCAAGTTCCTTGGAGCAAAATTCACGTAATTCCGGGCGGTGTCGATCTTTCGCGATTTCAAATTAACCGATCGCGCCCTGAAGCCCGCACGCAGATCGACTGGCCTGAAAATCGCCGGATTCTCTTTACAGCGCGTCGCTTAGTGCATCGAGTTGGACTCGATAAGCTGTTAATCGCTATAGCGATGATTAAACCTCAAATTCCTGATATCTGGTTGGCGATCGCTGGAAAAGGGCCGCTACAAGCGGTTCTTGAGCAGCAAGCAACCGATTTGGGACTCAATGACAACGTTAAATTTCTCGGCTTTTTGCCAGATGACCAACTACCTATAGCTTACCAAGCCGCCGACCTAAGTGTGATGCCGAGCCAATCTTTAGAAGGGTTTGGATTATCCGTGCTAGAATCCCTCGCCTGCGGCACTCCAGCGCTATGTACTCCTGTTGGTGGAATGCCAGAAATTTTAGAGCCGTTTTCACCAAATTTGATTACTGCTTCTTGTGAGGCAACAGCTATTGCTGAGCGATTGGAAAAACTGCTAACTGGAAAAGTACCGCTGCCTTCTAGAGAAGCGTGTCAGGAATACGCTGCTATAAATTTCGATTGGCAAACAATCGCACAAAAAGTTAGAAAAGTGTTGTTAGCCTGAGGATAAAAACAATTAGAATAGGACTTATCCCTATGCTTGTCATTACAGAGAAAATTAGGGATTTTGCGAGGATACAGCCTACGCAAGAGCGAGGTTTCACCTCAGTTTGACAAGCATAGGGATTAAGCTGCGGAGCATCTCGCATTGAATGCATAGACGGGCTAGGAGTGCCCGTTCCACAAGAATTGTAGAAAAATTGACTGTCAAATTAGATGCACAGCAGCTTAGGCACAGACTCTACTCTAGGATTTACGCAACTGGCACAGGACCATCGACTTATAGGGTGCGCCACATTTTCATTATGAACGGATTATGGAGGGCTTGGTGAGAGTAGAGTTCCTTACTAATTGTGGCACTTAGTCCCAGGACTGTACTTGTAGAGTTCTTTGCAGACCTCCCCTAACCACTACAGATAGTTTCACAATTGAAAAATTGCGTAATTCCTGTAGAATATATGGAAAAGTTTTTAGGTAAAAAAAACGGATGAAAATACTATTTCTCGACCAGAGCGGTAAGCCTGGTGGCGCCGAGCTTTGCCTAATAGATATTGCCAAACCCTATCGAGATAGCTGTCTAGTTTGCTTATTTGTAGATGGTTCTTTTAGGCAATTACTAGAGCAACAGGAAATTCCCGTTGAGGTGTTAGCGACTGAAGCGATCAAAGTTCGTAAAGAAAGCAGCTTAACCCAAAGTTTAAGTAGTGTAACCGCCCTACTGCCTTTGATTGCTAAAGTTGTTCAAAAAGCTCGTCAATACGATTTGATCTACGCCAACACGCAAAAAGCTCTAGTTGTTGGTGCATTAGCTAGCTTTTTGAGCCGTCGCCCTCTAGTGTATCATTTGCATGATATTTTATCTACAGACCATTTCAGCCCAACCAACTTAAAAGTAGCTGTAACTTTGGCTAATCGTTTTGCATCATTGGTTATTGCTAACTCCCAAGCAAGTCAGGCTGCTTTTCTAGAAGCAGGAGGACGCTCGGACATAATCGATGTCGTCTACAATGGCTTTGAGCCTGAAGTCTATCAGAGCGATCGCTCTAAAATTAGCCAACTCAAGAAACAACTAGAACTTGAGGGGCAATTTATAGTAGGTCATTTCAGTCGATTGTCACCTTGGAAAGGTCAACATATTTTAATTGAAGCACTTACCTACTGTCCCAAAGAGGTAACAGCTATTTTAGTGGGTGATGCGCTCTTTGGCGAGCAGGATTATGTCCAGCGATTACACACACAAGTGGCAGAATTAGGACTTGAAGATCGAGTTAAGTTTTTAGGATTTCGTTCAGATATTCCGCAGTTAATGGCAATTTGTGATTTAGTTGCACATACCTCAACCGCACCCGAACCTTTTGGCCGAGTTATTGTCGAGGCTATGCTGTGTGGTAGACCTATAGTTGCTGCTCAATCGGGAGGTGCTATTGAATTAATAGAACCGGGCATCAATGGCTTTTTGGTTCCTCCCGGCAAGCCAGACCAACTCGCAGAAGTTATTAATACCTGTCATACCCAACCTGAGTATACGATCGCGATCGCCCAATCGGCCTACGAGATGGCTAGTCGGCGTTTTCACCAGACGAATATCGATCGGCAGATTGCGGATTTGCTGAGCAGAACTTTTAGCTGACTTGTCCTAATGTCTTATGCAAATACTAATTGAACTAAATTGATTGTAAGCTAGTAGAAGTAAAACCGTATCGAGGTTCAAAAATGGGGCAGAAGACATTTAATGCTCTTATGGAGCGTGGATGTGATTCAGAAACAGCTAATCGCCTTGAAAAAGCTGGATATACACTCAGTTCCCTTACAACCTTAGATGAAAAGACACTAAGTTCTCTAAATATTTCCGAGGAATTAGTTGACATAATTAGAAAGGAAAAACGCCCACCAATTCCTTCAAAAACGATGAATAAACTTCTCTTTGAAAGTCGCTATACTTGTTGTGTATGTCGTGACAGAAGCAGAGGAATTATTGTTCACCATATTGAAAAATATAGTGAGTCCCACAGTCACGATGAAGATAATTTAGTAGTTCTTTGTCTTAACTGTCATGGTGACGCACATACAACGAAGGAACTTCAACTCAACTTAACTCCAGATCGACTACGCGAACTTAAGAAACAATGGTTAGAGCAGGTTAAGCAATTGGATAATTGTGAAGCTCTCAGTGCCAATCCAGAATATTCATATCAATCTATAAATCAGATTGCAGATTCAGTAGCGATCGTTACAGCACCAGTGATGAGCCTACAGTTTGCTGACCATGAGAATCGTCAAGAGCTTGGTAACTCAATGAAGCTGTCGTCGATCGCGTATGTGAAGCCACTCACACCACTACCTGACACTCAAGTAATGCAATGGCGAGATATCGGCAAAAGTGGCTTCAGCATTGGAACACCAGAGCCATTAATCAGGCCTGACTACTGGCGAGAAAAGGAAGAATATATACGACTCACAAGCCTTCTTAGACCAGTTGCATTTGTAATTCACAACCAGAGTAGCACCTTAGTTCAGGGAGTACGAGTTGAAATAATAGGGAGTTCTTGTGGTGGTATCACTGTTAGGGATCAACTACCCGATAAGCCAGCCTACCGTTTAATTGACGTAATTCCACCTAACATAGATGCTCGCCGCAGTTTGCAACGACAGACTGAAGTGGTGTATCACAGTAGCCAATGGACACTCACCGTTCACTTTGGGAATGTTCAGCCTAAGTCGTCTGTCTGGGCAGATGAACCATTCTACATTGGCTCTAGTGCAGAGAAATCTCTTGAGCTAGAGGCCGTTATTTATGCTGACAACCTGCCTGACCCTCGAAAAGTGAAACTCACTATCGAGTTCGAGATTGAAAACAGGCGTCGTCTCACAATTGATGACTTGTAGTAAGCTGATACGCAGTTATTCTGAAAGTAGCTGCCCAATTAGATGTGAGTAAAGCCTTTGTCCAGAAACTCTTGAAACAAAAACCAATGACTGGTGATGTTCAACCCAAAAAAACAGTGTGGAAGCCTTAAAAGTGTATTACATTCGCGCACAACTCAATTGACCGAGATGGTGGAAAAATATCCTGATAGTACATGAGTCAGAATATTGTCAATATGGGATATCTTAACCACAAGCACTCTCTCAGCTAAGCGTATGAGGTGTCGCTCCAGGTAAAAAAACTTGCATCGGACGCGAAAAAAAAGACAATAGGTCGCAGTCAGTTTGCCACCGAACGAGTGCAAATTTTGAGGTGTTCCTTATGGGGAGCAGGTGAAAAAAATCTACCCGGACAACCTCGTTTTTTTGGATGAAATGGGCTTTTTATTGGGGTAGACAAGGACTCCTGCACCTTCGCATTCTGCTAAAATATTATACGATTTAAAACCATTTTATCTGGTGCAAAAGTAACGGTTATCGGATCAATTAGCTTAAAGAAAGTAGGAGGATTAATGGCGCTAAATGGAGCGATGGATAGCAAGGCATTTTCCGTTTTTGTGGAACACTTTTTAGTACCAAACTTATGGGATGGTGCAGTCGAAGTCAATTGATAATCTACCAGCTCATAAGTTGGCGGTGATTGAACCATTGATTCAACCCGCTGGTTAAGCGTGTCCTGAATTTATCACCTCCCGAATCCTGACTTTAATCCGATAGAATTATGGTGGTCACAACTGAAAGCTTTTTTACGTCTGTTCTCGCCAACCACTACCACTCCGGGTTGACGTTGTACTTGCCAGTGCGCTTGATTTGATCAATACTAAGCACTTCAAAAACTGGTTTACAAGCTGCTGCTATTGTACTTTATAAACCTAGAATATACTGTAAGATGTTTGTGCGGGAAAATGGAAGTGTTGTGGTATCAGGTTAACCCTACACATTTGATTCAACAAAAAGGAATCTCTACCACACTTTGGCAACAAGTTAATGGGGGAAATACCGATGCTATGGAAATTGCCAGTATCTAGGGAAGCAGTCACATCTAAATATAAAAAACTGCTACGCCGCTTAACAGTCACGCAGGCTTCTTAGGGAAGGGTTGAAGAGCTACCCTCAACCCTTAGCCGCTAAAAATATTAGTGTTATTTTCGATCGTTGAGACAGGGCGAATAATTTTTGACGATCGACAAACAGTTCCGTCCATCAGACGTTCTCTGGTAACTAATACTGTCTCCGATGTCTCTGATCAATTTTAGACCCCGCCCCCCTGGAGAGTCAATATCGTCTTGTTCCGACATATCTTTGATTTTTTGCTCTAAATCAAAGGGTTCGCCCCAATCCCAAATTCTCATCTCTAAAGATTCAGCGAACACCGCGACCTCAATTTCCACCGGCCAATCCGGCGGTTTGCCCTTGTGGGCGTGACGAACCGCATTCGTAAAGCTCTCAGCCAAAACCAACTGACACCGTATCCACACACTTGTAGGAATTCGCGAGTCATACAATTGTGAAAACCACGACAAAACCCAGCTTAATCCACTCAGACCTGTATTGACTTGAAGCTCCGCTTTTTTGAGCATTGGCAACTTTTCGGAATTTTTTAATTCAATCACCAGAACCTCCGGGAAGTCGGGATCCCCTCTATCTTTAGATGAGAGAGGAATTCCGGCGCGAGCGGTTTTAACTGCCGTCCATATCTCCTAAAACGCATAGGAGTAACCATCCTTTTGATGAATTGGCCTATAAAATCTGTGGCTAATGCCGGATACCCTGCCGAGTCGCGTGGCAAGATCAAAACTGCCTGTTTTACGACACTGTACACGGCAACGTCTTCACCTAGTTTCTTGCCCTTCGTAACAACAGAACTTGCGAAATCGTCGGTTCTGAAACCAAAGTGAATCTGGTTGCGTTCGCGGTGACTACTAGGGAATCCGTATCGGTCAGTAGCGCACATTTGACGGGTTTCCCATCCAGTAGCCTTAATCCGTAATGGTTGCTGGGTTACTAGCTTAATAGTTTCTATTTCTCCCACACAAGCGGCATCAATCCATTGTTGTTTGGGTAGCTTAACCCTTGTCCGGTTATATTTAGTTTGTTCTCCTGTCCCTGTAGTTATGGGTAGGATATTTTTCCAAGTCCGAAACAGCGCCCAACCAGTTGAATTAACTGCGCCAGCGTCTTTTAGCGGTTGTTTAGCTTGCTGAAGAATCTTCTCTAATCTTGCAGGGTCTTTTATGAGAAACTCTTTAACAGGCTTAGTCCCTTTCTTGATGTTACATCTTTCACAATTAAGAGTTAAGTTGCTGACTCGATTGCTAGCACCCTTAGAGCTGGGGTAAATAGGTTCAACTTGGAGTGGCAAGCCTTCAGAGTCGCAGCAAGAACATTTACGCCCCCACTTTTCCACCAAATACTCCCTGACTTCGTAACCCGCGAGTTCACCTTGTTGGTTCTCTAAACCGTTAACCTCTTGGTTTTGGAGTTTTTGAGTATCGAACTTGACCCCTTCCATAGCTATCTGAGTAATAGGTGCATAACGGCAAAGCCGTTTTACCCAAGTCTCAATCGTGAGGACACGATGTATTAAGGATGGAGGTAGCCATCCAGTAGGACGCTTACGGTTCTCAAAACGGGATTCACGATACCGAGTCTGACGATTAGGACGACTACGGCGCAATAATCGTCTAGATTCAAGAGGATTTTTGATTTGCGATGCTCTATGTTCCCACTCGGCTGCCCAGATGACGTTTTCTCCATCCAAAATTGCAATGCCCGTAAATTTGCTGCCGGGGTCAAGCTTGATGATTAATGATTTAGGAGATGGGTTGCCCACCACGTGTTTCAAAATGATGGTAAACGGGTACATTCTGAACACAGCAGCTTTTTGTTTGGTCAGCAATTCCCTTGCTCGTGCTGGCGGTATTGGATTAAGAGCCTGTTTATTTTGATCGATCACCAATACATAGTTTTGCATTGCTGCTTACTCCTTGCGGGTAAAGTTTGCTTCGACTTTGTTTAGGGTAGGTAACTATCCAAACGACACTGGTTTAACGCATAAGCCTGTTTAATCGTTCGGTTCCAGTGTTCAAGACTAGCAAGCCTCCTGAAGTGGGTCTTTAACTCTTGCCCTAAACGGATAGTCTGCTCAGCTAGGGCAAAGACGTTAGTCGCCTGAAGCCCCCTGTCTAGTGACCGGGTTGCTGACGCCCTTGCCACTGAAGTTTTCGATCGGTCTGGGACAAAATAAAACCAGGCAAAATTGAATGAAAATTTGAGGATACTAGCTTTTGCTACTAGTTTTTCAATGTCAAATCCACTAATTGGTTTTTTACGATACCATAAATAGCACTTCCCTGTCAACCAGCGCCTGTAGAAAATAAAAGTATATAAAAATTTATATTCTGAGTATAAACTGAGTGAAGTTCGATCGCGCCCAAATTTCCATCAAATTTCAAGGTAAATTGAACTCAACGACCCCCTGTCAAAAGCAATTACCTCGAAAGCGATGTCAATAGACTATACTCAATCTCAGACCAGCGCGCTGACAGGAGATATTTTTAACTATCAGCCGATTCGTCCAAGACGTGTATTTAGACGGGAGTTAAAGGAGGCGCTGGCGCCTTACTTACCCCGAATCCACGCCTCTTGATGATAGGCGTGGCGGTCCTCTTTGTTGGCTCGCGAACCAATTATATTTCGGGAGCATCCTGATTTTCAATGTACTTTCTGGCACGTTGAAACAGTAATGAAGAAAGTGGCGGTGGTTCTACGTCACTCAAAAAAGCCCTGCCCTCGAGGGAAAAAGAAGCCTGCGGTCTAACGGTACGAGTTGACCGTCAGGTTTGTTCACTGACCCCCAGACATTGAAAGACTTGTAGTACCTGAGTGCCCATGTTTCAAATTCTGGTTATTGACGATGATACGGCTGTTCAAGAACTGCTGAGAAGAACCCTGAAAAAACAGGGTTACGAAGTGACAGTAGCAAGTAATGGCGAAGACGGTGTAGCCCAGGCGCAAAAATTGCGTCCGGCCTTGATAATTTGCGATTGGATCATGCCGCGCTTGACCGGCATAGATGTCTGCCGTCGAGTTAAGGCAGATCCGGAGCTGTCAACTACACAATTCTTTTTGTTGACTTCTTTGGGTTCGATCGCCGATCGAGTCAAAGGACTCGACGCCGGTGCCGACGATTTTATCTCGAAGCCGATCGAACTCAACGAGTTACAGGCGAGAGTACGCGCCGGATTGCGGCTGCACCAACTCAGCCGAGATTTAAAAATTGCCAAGCAAAGTCTGGAAGCAGAGTTAGCTGAGGCGGCGGAGTACGTGCAATCGCTGCTGCCAGAGCAGATGACGGAACCTATCAGCATCGAAGCAAAATTCATTCCCTCCCGGCAGTTGGGGGGAGATTGCTTCGACTACAACTGGCTAGATGCCGATTATTTGGCGATTTACTTGCTCGACGTAGCCGGTCACGGTTTGCGGGCGGCCCTGCCTTCTGTGGCCGTGCTGAATTTGCTGCGATCGCGCACGCTGCCCAACATTGACTATTACAAACCCAGCGACGTTTTGCGGTCCCTCAACACCACCTTCCAGATGAGCTACCAAAATGACAAGTATTTCACCATCTGGTATGGCGTTTACAACCGCATTTCTCGCCAGCTCGTTTATGCCAGCGCCGGCCATCCCCCGGCGGTGTTGATTTCCCAATCCCCTGCGAGCACTGCTAAAATCAAGCGATTAAAAACCCCCGGAATGCCGGTCGGGATGTTCCCCGACGCCCCCTATGTCGATAATTGCTGCGATGTCGAGGATTTGAGCACTCTCTACATCTTTAGCGACGGGGTATACGAGATCCACCAACCTGACGGCAATATCTGGGGGCTTGACCCTTTCATCGACCTGTTAGCAGCTTACAACGGTGCAAGTGCCGACCAGTTAGAGCTGGTTTTGAACTACATTCAAAACTTGAACGCTAAAGCAGTTTTTGATGATGATTGGTCTTTACTCAAGGTAAATTTTGGCTAGCTGACTTCTTGCATCGCATCTGCGACCAAATAGCAAGAAGGCAGCAGCCAAAAGATTTAGTTACTTGAGAGAATTTTGCTATTAAAAGCATCGCGGGTCGCAAATATCTCAAAAACTCGATCCATGCTGGTGAGTTCAAATAAGATGCGGATTTGCTCGTTGATAGAACAGACAACTAATTGACTCCCAGCGGCCCGGACTGTTTTGAGCGCCAAGACTAAAGCGCCCAAACCAGAACTATCCATAAATGTCACATCTTGGAAGTCTATCAATACCACATCGGCTCCCGCTTCCACTAGGTCGCTAATCTCTTGGCGGAATTGACTTGCCTTGGTGCCGTCTAAAATGCCAGAGGGCTGAATAATTTTAACTACAGGACTCATATTTTGCGGTGGGAATGTCAGAATTTCTAGCCAGACTAGGTTAGTATAGCTGCGAGATGGACTCCGATCCAAATAAGAGAGGGGGAAAGTGCCAGAGCCGCTCGATGGGGAAAAGAGTTTTGAGTGCAAGAGATGGCGATCGTCGCGCCTGGCAACGCCCAGGAGAGTCGCAGCGCAACGCATGGAGTGAATTTTGAGAGAGGGACAATCTTTGTTCTCCCGAATGCCTTCTGCTATTAATCAAACACGGCTAACTTTGGCGCGGTAGAGGAGTTTGTCGCCTTGTCTGTAGCCTGTGTAGCGGACTTTGACGGGTTCTCCGGGCTCGGCTTTTCCTTCCAGAAGTTGGTGTTGTTGAGGGTTGTAGGGAATCTCTGCTCCGACTGGGGCGATCGACTCCACTCCCCAATGCTCCAATAACTGCTCGACGGGCCGCAGCAAGGGCAGTAGTTTCTGAGCCCGCAAGTTGTGATTTTCCTGAGCTTTGCTGGCAGCAGTCGGCCACTGCAACATCCAAGATTCTAAAATTTCCACGCTAGAGAGCTGGAATTCCTGCATCAAAGATTCTCGCTGCTGTGCGATCGAAGCTTGCAGGCGCTGATATTCTTGTTCTAGGGCTGTCGGTGGTGCCTTTTCTAACTCTATATAATCTGGGGTCAAGGTTGCGAGCAGTTCGGTTAGGGAAATTTGCAAAGCTTGACTGATTTTGAGCAGGATATCGGCTCGGGTTTGCAAAGCTAAGCCGCGACGCAGGCGACTTAGCTGGATCTCGGAAACTCCTGCTTTTTGGCTGAGTTCTCGATCGCCCGAAAGCCCCGCCTGTTGCATGAGGCGTTGCAGTTGAGGAGCATAATCTGGAATATTAGCTGCCACGAAAAATTCATCCAAATTCATAAATGGACATATTCTCGATCCTAAGCTGTCAGGAGCCTTAAGGAAATACATTTTTGGGGCGGGCTGTTGGGCCCGCCCCACAATAGTTTGGCGATTTATGCCGATGCAAGTTCAATTTTTGAAAGTGTGCTATTTGGCGCCTACTTTTTCCGGGGCGGCGGCTGTTGCAGTTATCGCAGAACCTTGCAAATGCGCTTCTAGGAACCACAAACGCTTGTCAATTGCCCGCGAAATTTCGGTGTAGAGATCCGCTGTATCGGCGTCGCCGAGTTCCGCTGCTTTATCGATGGCGACTCGCAGGTGTTGGGCGTAGGGTGCGTAGCGATCGGCTAAAGCCGTCACGTATTCTTTGCCCTCTACAATGTCGAAAGGAAATTCTGGCAGGATCGAATCTGTGGCGGCTGTGCGGGCTGTTCCTACAGCCAAACCGCCCAAAGCTGTGACCCGTTCGGCAACCAAATCGATGTATTCTTCGAGTTCTGTTGCCATTTCGTCAAACAGCAAGTGCAACTGGTAAAAGTCCATGCCTTTAACGTTCCAGTGAGCTTGCTTGACTTGAGTTTTTAAGTCGAGAGTCGTTGCTAGCGTGGCGTTGAGCAGCCCGACTACTTGAGCTCGGGTGGCGGCTGACATATCGATGCGGGTGGGGTAAAGATGTTGTTTGTGGTTGTTGGCTGTCATAGGTTTTTAGCTTGTTAGTAGTGATTGTCGATCGAATATATTACAAAGCTTTGGGCGATCGAATCTTTGCCTGCGTGGTGAATTTCTCTGGAGAGGGTCAGGCTAGGTGCATCTGCAACACGGCACGGGGAGCTCGGCGTACTTTACAGCGGATTGTTTCTAAACCGAGACGCTGGCAAGCCTCGTAGCGGTGGCAGCCGGAAAATCCGTAATACTGACCATCTACTTCTAGCACATCGATGGGTTCGTTTAAGCCTACCTCGCGGATGGATTCCATGAGGGCGGCTACTTTGGTTTGGTCGTTGACTCGCGGCAGGGGGCGGCGAATCTGGTTGAGGGGTATTTCTTCGATCCTCATGGCGTTGGTCTCTTTTGCTTCTTGCTTAATCATACTCGTAACGACTTCGCTTTAGCAAGAAAAATGTCAGGAAATTTTGAGATTGGCAGAACGGGGGCGTGCGATCGCCCGTTTGCTGTAGTGTCGGGGGATGGAGGGCGATCGGCTTTGGGTGGGAAAATCAGCATGAAAATTTCTGTCTCATCAACTGGGTAGCTCAATTGATTATCCGTGTCTTGACATTTGAATGCGGTAATTTGAATCCCCTCAAGTTATAATTTTGTTAGGCTTTGCCTAGGATAATTGTTAATTTACTGCATAACAAATAAATTTGCTGCGATATAATGCCATGATAAAAACATTCCCAGCTCCAGATATTATTGTGACCAGTCAAGATGGCGAATATCTAATGATTGTTGAGGTAAAATTAAAACACATCAGTATCGCTAAAAGTGCTATTGAACAGCTTAAACATACTATGGCAGCTATTGGTTGTTCAGTTGGACTTGTCGTAGCTGGTGAGCGCGTGATTCTCCTCCGCGACTCCTTAGAAAAGTATAATGGTGAGTCAATTTATGTAGTTGGTGAAGCGCAACTTCCAGATTCTTTGCTACCACCGGCAGATGAGCAATGGAAGGGAAACCCTGCGAGTGAGTTTGAATCGCGAGTTCAGCGATGGCTTGAGAAACTGAAGCTGACTGCCAGTATGGACAACTTCCCAAATGACTTAAGAAACCTACTTGGCGAACAAATAATCAGCCTTCTCCGAATTGGCGAAGTGAGGGCTGCTGGCCCTAGATGGAGTAAGAGTGCAAAGTGAAACCCAAAGCAGTTTTAGTGGAAACAAATTGGGTAGTGGATGTTATTGCTCCAGCACACTTGCAAAGTCAACAGGCTATTGAGTTATTCCAACGTGCTCAGGCTGGTGAGTTTAAGTTATATGTGCCTGCAATATGCCTTACAGAAGCACGTGAAACCGTACCTCGACGGTTTTCCCCACGCTCTCGCTCTGATGATTTACGCAAATTTGTGAGATGGGCAACAGATGAAGGTCGAGTGACCGCTGAGGATGCGGATGCAGCACGTCGGGTATTTGCTCAATTTGATGGATTAGTGGCAAATGAACTGACGAAAGTTTCAGAACGATTGAATGACTTAGCGAACCATCCTAGTCTCAACGTCTTTCCGCTTTCAGAGCCAATGCTGGAGCGCCAAATATCTATCGGTGCAATGGATGAGCTCTCCCCTAGACCCTATGACTTAGCTGTTTTGGCGGCTGTGATAGTTAAATCTGAAGAATTACAGGCAGAGGGGCATCCCTGGGTTGGTTTCTGTGAGCTAGACTCCGATCTTCGACCGTGGGACACATCCGGTGCCCGGAAACGTGTTCTTAGCAATCTCTACGATGATGCCCGAATATTGGTGTACCCTAACTTCCTACTAGAAGATGTAAGTGAGCTTCCCGATGGTTGGACTACTTCAATTTAGCAATTATCACTTAACCATCTGCATAATGAAACTTTATGTAGATAGAATAAGGGATAGTGGTGCATAAGTAATGTTTCTTACATTCTTAATCTATACGCAGAAAGGGTTGTATCGAATCACACCATTACTTCTGCAGGACTACCAAATAAGGATACCAGGCGAATTTCTGAGGTTGTACCGTGGAATCTAAGACTTGCTGCTGGATATGCAATAAAATTGCTGATAGTGCAGAACATAGAATTAAAAAGAGCGACTTAGTAAATCTCTATGGCTCTGGCTCCTATAAAGGAGAAAATTCAGTTGTGCTAATTCGAGGGGGACAGGAGAGTAAGGTGCAAGGTCCCAACTCGAAAATTGTTAAATACAAGAAGAATCTATGTTCAAAGTGCAACAATGAATTTTCTCAACCCTTTGATAAATCCTATGAACATTTTATTACCTATATTCGTCAAAATAAAGACTTAATACTAAAACGCCGATTTATTGACTTCCAAGATGTTTATGATGATGAGTTTGAAGTCAGCCAACGCAACTTGTACAAGTATTTTGTGAAAAGTTTAGGTTGTAGGCTTGCCAACGATGGTTATCCAATTCCTAAAGATCTGCCTGCCCTGTTACCAAAAAAACAGTTTAGGACAAGACTACGCATAACATTTGCTGTCTCTGAGGATTTATTGCTTTCCACTGAAATTAAGACAGCAGGTAAAGGTAATTTGAAGACTTTTGCTCCTGGATCAGAGACTCGACCAACTTGGCTAGAGAAGTGGCAAGCTAAAAAGCAGGGCAGAACTGGTCCTCTTGAGTATCAATGGAGTGAAAACTTTGAATGGCTTTATGTTTGGTACTGGTATAACATCATACCACATGGAAACCTTGGTTCAACATGGATTGCAGACTCTCGATATGTGTACCTGGGAAGTTATGAAATTGTGTCCGACGAAGAGAAACAAAAAATTGTATAGCGATCAAAGTTGAGCGGCGACGAGTGAATATCAACCTAGCGAAAAAACTTTGTTCACTGCTCCAACGTGTTCTACCGCTGGCACGATAGTTTAATCTATATGGTAAGCCGCATCTCCAACTTGTCGAACTAATTCAACAGATTCTTTAATTTTCTGAACGAAACTGTCCATTTTGTCGGCAGAAGTATCACTATTTAACGCAAAAAGGTAATCTCGAATAGCAATCTGCAATCGAAGCTGTGATTGTAAAAGTGTTAGAAATGTAGACCAATTTGGAATAGCAAGACAAACATCCTCAAAATATTTTTCGGAACCACATTCAGCTATGATTACAGGTTTTAATCTACAAAGAAGCTCAACAACATACCCTATTTTTTCAACTTCCTCTTCGGTAATCCAGTAACGATACTCCATAGCCAATCTAGTTTCATCTTGGCTAGTCCGAAACGTTTCAGGAGCGGGCGGCAGTATATCTTGAATAAATGGAGGCAATAATCCAAAAGATATTCCTAATTTCCTAGCAGCAGAGCTTTCTAAGATTTTATTTTCGATTTCCTTTCGTTCCCAAGGAGGGGGAACACGAATCTTCGGGTTATTTCGCTGCCAACTATTAAGGTAATCGCGACAGGGTGTAGTCAGATGGCTTGAAACAACAATTAGCAAAACCTGTGGTTGCTCACCAGATGCCCATGTCAACGAAGCTTCAAAAGCACTAGGAGAAACCCCTCCTTGATAGTGCTTCACTTCGACAAAGTACGTTTCATCTATTTCCTCTCCAATACCACCTTGCCGACGAAACTGTACTTGAATATCTCTTCCCTTATCTCCTGGTCCTTTTCGCCATTGGATTTGTTGTGGGTTGGCTGACTTCAGAACTGCAAACACAAGTTCTTCAAACTGTTCATCATCTATTTTTTCCCAACAAAACTTCTCAGCGATCGACATACTTCCAAATAAAACTCCAAATCAGATGGATAGGGGGAGGTTTCTGTATAACTCGTCATTAGAGTAACATTTTTTATTGAATTATGCAAGTTTCGGTGATTAGCCTGACTTTCTTGCGTCCAACTCGGGAATTCTGGCAATAAGCACCGATCGCCCTAAAACAAGATCGATCGCCAATTAATAAAAAATCGCAGCATCTGCTACAGAATCATCTCAACTCAATCCCGCAATAATATTGACACTCATAGCCAGAATAGCGGTGTTAAAAAACAACGACAGCACACAGTGAAAAAGCACGATATACCTAGTCGAACGGGAAGCGATCTGCACATCTGCAACGCCGGCAAGTCATGCCAATTCCAAAGGAGAAATATAAAAAATCTTTGTAGTGAGGTTCGTCGTCGCCCGGAAAATCCCAACCCCGCGCCTGCAAGTAGCTGCCGTGCAGTTTGCTCCGCTTTCCGTAGGAATGAAAATTTAATAACATCAGCAATGTATAATAAATAAATGAGTGAATATGAATAGGTTTATGTTTCGGTAGA
>NZ_JAUBVJ010000130.1:0-17524 GCF_036702785.1 Microcoleus sp. AR_TQ3_B6
AACAAATCAGAAAAAAAATGGGGATTGCATAATAAGATAGATTGTTTTCCTCTGTCCTTTACAAAAAAGCACTACCCTTTAGCGTATTCCGCAACCACATCAAAGTAGCGATTATCGTCAAACACCCCCGTATCCAGCAGTTCAAATTCTGGTCGATCCTTTTGGCGATGAGCGTTCTCCTCTACAAGCTGAGTGTAGGGAAATTCCTGTTGCGGATATTTGTACAACCAGCGCATATAGGAATGAGTAGGCGTGTTGTCTAGGTAGAAATAGTATTCTTTGACATCCTCACCGTGATTTCCCTGTCCGTTGGTTAGCCCAAACAAGCGTTCTTTTAAAATTGGATCGCGGCCATTCCACACTGCTAGACTAAAGCAGAGTTGACTGTGCCGATCGCACCATCCACCCAGTCCATCTTCACCCCAACGGTAAACGCGCGATCGCGCATGGTCATGAGGAAAGTAGTCCCAAGCTGAACCGTCAGGTGAATAGTCTTCTCGCACTGTACCCCATTGGCGATCGCTCAGGTAGGAACCCCAACGATACCAAGGTTGATGCGGTTCGCGATTTTCCTCTAAGCGTTGCTGTTCTGCGTTCATCTAGCCCCCCGCCGCGAACCCTGGATACAGAGTCATGCCGCCGTCTACAAATAGAGTTGTACCATTCACATAATCTGAGTCATCCGATGCAAGCCAAACAGCAGCTTTGGCGATATCTGCTACATCTCCGACCCGGTTTGCGGGAATGAGTTTTAGTAATTTGGCCTCAGCTTCTGGCGTGTCCCAGGCTGCTTTATTGATGGGAGTTTTAATCGCACCGGGTGCAATGCTGTTGACCCGAATTCTGTGAGGTGCGAGTTCCTGGGCTATACTCTGCATCATCATGTGGATGCCGCCCTTACTGGTAGCGTAGTTGACGTGACCCGCCCAAGGAATCACCTCGTGTACCGAACTCATACAGATGATTTTGCCTGCGGCACAGGAAATATCTGGCTTCACGCCCCGCTTGAGAAATTCTTTTGCCGCTTCACGGGCGCAGAGAAATTGTCCGGTTAGGTTGATGCCAATCACCAAATTCCAATGGTCGAGGGTCATGTCTACAAAGGCTGAGTCTTTTTGCAATCCCGCGTTGTTTACCAAAATGTCGATCGTGCCAAAGTGCTGGTACATTTGATCGAACATAGACAAAACTTCTTCTTCCTTGGCAACATTTGCACCAATGGCGATCGCCTCCCCACCAAGCGATTTAATCTCGCTGACAATCTTTTCTGCTGCTTCCTGTTCAGAATGGTAGTTGACTGCAACAGAAGCACCCGATGCAGCCAAAGCACGGGCTACTCCTTCACCAATACCAGAACTAGCACCCGTTACGAGTGCTTTTTGGCCTTTGAGAAGATTAGGGGAATAGCTCATATTTTTTCCTCATCTTGTTTCCTAGAAACTAAATTTTTACCTAATAAATACGATTAACAACCAGTTAAGTAGAGGGACATAATTAAACGTAAGGTGGGCGATCGCTGCCCAAAAATTGTAACTCATATAGCAATCCTAAATCATTTGTGAACTTCTTACTCCCTCCCCTTAGTAAGGGGAGGGTTGGGGTGGGGTAAAATTTTTACGACTCATTTAGGATTGCTATAGCTAATGTGGCTATTGGCGATCGCCCACCCTACTTAATGTAACTACTTAAAGATTTAGCTCTTGGTTTCTGGGCTAACTTTAGGGATTTATAGAAGTAACTACGTCTATCTAATGGGGTAATTAGCGTCTATAGCAATCCTAAATGATTATACTCGTTATACTCGTTACCAGGCTCTGCCTGGTAACGCAGATCCGGAGGCTCTGCCTCCACAGTCTAGGCCGAGGCAGAGCCTCTGGACATCGGTTCCCAGGCTCTGCCTGGAAGTTAAAAGTTAACCAGTTATTGAAACTGATTTAGGATTGCTATATTTCTGATAATACAATAGAATTTCATGATTATTTTCTGGACAAATTACATATTATTTTAATTTTTAAACAAAATTTTTTGCGATCAAAGAGAAAAATTTATGTCATTAGTGTGTCAAAAATATGACAAGCGATCGCCGTAAGGAGAGGCAGCCTAATTTTTCTTGCTTCCCCCCGAAGCCGCGGGGGGACTGAGGGGGTGAATTTTTAACTTTTGCAAGAGGTCTAGTGGAAAGCCAAATAGTTTTAGAAGCAAAGGTTGTTTTTGAGGCTGAGATCAATCTTTAGATAGATATGTTTGTTTAAAATTAAGCTCAATCTATATACTTAGAGAAATCCATGTCAGCTCTCCGCCGGAAATCAAGTAAAAAAAAGGAAAGCGATGCCTCTGCCTCTCAATAATGCGAATCTACCTTACCCAGATCCGCTCCATCCCATCATCGTTCATTTCGCGATCGCAATGGTGTTTTTTTCCTTTTTCTGCGACGTGGTAGGATATTTTACCCGCAATCATCGTTTGTTTGAGGTAAGTTTCTGGAATATGTTTGTTGCTTCAGTTTCTATTTGCTTCGCCGTCATATTTGGTCAGTTTGAAGCTGGTTTAGCCCAGCCTTACGAAGCAGTCAAGCCCACACTGAATTTGCACACAATTACTGGCTGGTCACTTTCGGCAATTATTGTCGCGATTACCGCATGGCGGTTCGCGGTTCGCGCCCGCACTCCACAAAATATACCTGTTGCTTATCTAGGTGTTGCAACATTTTTAATTTGTTTAGTATTCTTTCAACAATATTTAGGAAGTCAGTTAGTTTGGGTATACGGGCTGCACGTAGAGCCAGTAGTTGAAGCCACAAAGAATGGACTCTTACAATGAACTCGCAACTTATCGATCAGTTGTGGTTCAAGCTAGGTGCGAACGGATTACCCTACAAGGTTCCAATTCATCCGCAGCTAGTGCATTTCACTTTGGGTTTATTCATTATTGCCATAATTTTTGATATTGCAGGAACGCTGTTTCGGTTTGAAAAACCAATCCTCAAATTTTTGGCTCTGACTGCGATTCGTTCCAGCTTTTTCGATGTTGGTTGGTACAATCTTTTAGCAAGTGCTGTTATCACATTTTTTACCGTCGCAGCCGGGTTTTTTGAGATTATGCTCGCAAACCCACCCACAAATATGAATAGTGCTTGGGGTTTGGGGGCTGGTGCAACGATGCTCTTGCATGGTATAGGTGGACTCTTACTGTTAGCAGCGATCGTTGCCATGACTGTGTGGAGGGGGTTGCAGCGCTACCGCTGGCGCAAAGATGCCACGATCCAAGTGCATTGGAGCTATTTGTTGGTGGGCATTGCCATGTTAGGACTGTTGTTTGTCCACGGAACATTAGGGGCGCAGATGGGAGATGAGTTCGGGATACATAATACGGCGGCGGCCTTAATCCGACAAGGTAAAAATCCCAATTTGTTACTCAAATGATGCCAACAAATATACTAGAATTAGGACTTGTGCAACTAGCCAAATTAGTAGGGAGTGTCCGACAATCAAGCCCTAATTTTATTAGCAAACGACTGCGTCACAGGCACTATAAAAACTACTTAAACAAGACCAACAAAAATACTAGGAAAATTAATTTTATAGGGATGCGATGAGGAGAATTTTTATGCGTCACAGGCACTATAAAAACTACTTAAACAAGACCAACAAAAATACTAGGAAAATTAATTTTATAGGGATGCGATGAGGAGAATTTTTAACGCACTATTATTAACGGTTTTCATCGCGGTAATTCTTATAATATCCCGCTGGATTGGCGATCGCGCATACTCTTGGATGCCGGTCCAGGCCACCGCAGAAGCAGAACGAGTCGATCGCATATTTAGCTTTTTAACCTCAGTGGGAACCTTCATCTTTCTCGCGATCGCAGGCACGATCGGATACTCAATCCTCACCGGTCGAGCACCCAAAGGAGACTGGAGTCACGGTCATCCTGCCAGAAGCGATGTGAGGCTAGAAATCCTCTGGACTGTTGCCCCAACTGTGCTGGTGTTGTGGCTTGCAGCTCAAAGTTTCAGCATTTATCAACAACTAGATATTGAGGGGCTACAACCGATCGTGCATCTTCACCTATTAGAAGAACCTGCTGCCGCTGCAACGACCAAAAACACGACTCAACCTGCTGAAAATATTGAAGTTGTGGCTAAACAGTGGGTTTGGTCTTTCCGCTATCCAAATAATGTTATTAGTAACGAATTACATCTAAAAGTAAATGAACGTACCCGCTTAAATTTGAATTCCCAAGACGTGATTCACGGCTTTTATGTCCCTGAATTCCGGTTAAAGCAAGATATGATTCCCAACCGCAACATTAACATTGTATTAACCCCCACCAAAATCGGCAAATATCACCTGCGCGATTCCCAATTCAGCGGCACAGACTTTGCCTTAATGGAGGCGAATGTATACGTTGAATCGCCAGAAGCTTTTGAGCGGTGGATTTCTCAAGCTGCTACCCGTAAATAAAAAATACATGACAAATAACTCTATCGAAATTACTGACGAATCGGAAGATCGCAACAGCAAATCTGATACAAACTGGCGGGAATATTTCAGTTTTAGCACCGACCATAAAGTTATCGGCGTTCAATACATGGTGACGACCTTCATTTTCTTTTTAATTGGTGGTCTGTTGGCGATGATTATTCGTGGCGAACTGCTTACTCCCGAATCAGATTTGGTCGATCGCTCTTTATATAATGGCTTATTCACCTTGCACGGCACGGTGATGATTTTCCTGTGGATTATCCCGTTCAATGCTGGTCTTGCCAACTACTTAGTGCCGTTGATGATTGGGGCCAAAGACATGGCGTTTCCAGTTCTGAATGCGATCGCCTTTTGGATAATCCCCCCAGCAGGTATCCTGCTACTATCGAGCTTTTTAGTACAAGGTGGACCCGCACAAGCTGGCTGGTGGTCTTACCCACCAATCAGCCTCCAAAACCCAACTGGCTATCCCATTAACGGCGAATCAATTTGGATACTAAGTGTAATGCTGCTGGGTATTTCATCGATTATGGGGGGAGTGAACTTTATTACCACAATTGTTTGGATGCGGGCACCGGGGATGACGTTTTTTCGGATGCCAATTTTCGTTTGGACAGTTCTCAGCGCCCAGTTGCTGCAACTAATTTGTTTACCTTCCCTGACGGGCGCGATCGTACTTTTATTTTTTGACCTCACTTTTGGGACAAATTTCTTCAAACCCCTAGAGAATGGCGACCCAATCATCTACCAGCACTTATTTTGGTTCTACTCCCATCCAGCAGTTTACGTCATGGCGCTGCCTGCTTTCGGCATCTTTTCGGAAATTCTCCCCGCCTTTTCTCGCAATCCTTTGTTTGGCTATCGATCGGTAGCGATCGCTTCTTTCGGAATTGGGTTAGTAAGTATTTTCGTTTGGGTACACCATCTGTTTGCCAGCGCCACACCCAATTGGATGCGGATGCTATTTATGGTTTCCTCAATGTTAGTTGGCGTACCTACTGGTGTAAAAGTATTTGCTTGGACTGCCACAGTCTGGAATGGGAGACTGCATCTTTTAACCCCCATGTTATTTGCCTTAGGAGGTGTATTGATGTTTGTTTTCGGTGGAATTACTGGCATCATGCTTAGTTCAGTGCCGTTTGATATTCACGTTAACAACACCTACTTTGTAGTAGGCCACTTCCACTACGTCGTCCACAATACAATCACGATGGCAATATTTGCGGCGATTTACTTCTGGTTCCCAAAAATAACCGGGCGGATGTACGCCGAAGGCTGGGGAAAAGTGCATTTCTTTTTAACTCTTATCGGTGCTAACCTTACCTTTTTTCCCATGCACCCACTAGGTTTACAGGGTATGGTGCGCCGGGTTTCCTCTTACGATCCGCAGTTTCAAGGATGGAACATTGTTGCTAGTTTGGGAGGGTTTTTATTGGGTATATCTACACTGCCCTTTATTGCCAATATAGTTGGTTCTTTGCTATTGGGTAAGAAGGTATCAGACAATCCCTGGCACGCTACAGGGTTGGAGTGGAAGACTTCTTCGCCACCACCGAGGGAGAACTTTGAGGCAATCCCTGTTGTCAATGAGCCGCCTTATCATTACAACTCTAAAACGATACCAAATGCTGCCGCTGCTCAAGAATAAATAAGGCGAGGGGGGAGAATTTATTATTAACAGTTTTTCCAAAAATCTTACATCCAAAATCATCTGAGTTATGCCAAATTCTACACATCACATAGATGAAAGCCCGATCCGTTTCGATCGCTTAGTACAGTCCCTGCCTAATTGGCTACAAAGGTTCTTGCCAATTGGTGGCGGCATAGCTCACGATCATCATGGTAAAGGGATGTTCGGCGTTACAGTATTCTTGCTGTCAGAGAGCCTAGTTTTTGTCAGCTTTTTCTTCACCTATATTGCTCTACGATTGACCCATCCCAACTGGCTGCCGCCTGGTATCAAGGGCCCGGAATTGTCTAAATTTATCATTATTAATACTGTGGTACTGCTTTCCAGTAGCTTCGTTATTCAAGCCGCAGAAAACGCCCTTAAACGCGATAAAATTATTAGATTTCGCTGGCTTTGGGCCTTGACTTCTGGGATGGGAATTTACTTTTTAGTTGCTCAGGCGATCGAGTGGAGTAACCTTAATTTTCGGCTGACGGACGGGCTGATGGGCGCAACATTTTACCTGCTGACAGGATTCCACGGACTGCACGTTCTTGCTGGCATTCTCTTGCAGTTGCTCATGGTTTCTCGTTCCTTCATTCGGGGTAACTACAACTCCAGTCACTTCGGCGTTAGTGCAACTACTCTGTTCTGGCACTTCGTTGACGTGATTTGGGTTGTCCTGTTCTCACTGGTCTATCTCTGGCGAACTTAGCAATTTACAGTCTAAAAATGAATGGTTATTTGTAACCAAACCGTACTTGAATATTGCTATATTAAGGAAATAACTTTGCAGACACGCTACTGAGAATAAAAGTCGATTATGAAATGTTTGCAGCAGCTCAAACCAATGCAATCGTACCTTGCTTGACCGGGACTTACGCAACGGACACATAAGGTAGGGTGAGTCAGGAAAGAAAAAGCCTAATTTTTAATACTAAACTCAAAACTTACGCACCCTACAGCGTCGTTAAAGTGTGACAATTGCGTCCTGGACTGTTAATAAAATTAAAGGAGCTTTTTGATGAATTTACCAACTCAACAATTGCCGGCAATCATCAGAACTTACTTTCTGATTTCTGCTGAATCAGTCCAAAAAGATCCGCTAATTGACCAACGCGGCTCAATCATTGTGGACGTTGGGGTTGTCCTCCTAGCGGCTAGCTTAGTGATTGCTGTCAAGATGATTAGCCCCAGAGTAGAACACGCTATCGTGCTCGCTATCTTTCTCAGCGTGGCATTAATTGCTTTCTTTTTCATTAAATAGCAGAACTTGCGTTGCAGATCCGATTTTCAACTCACCGTCAATCGATTTTAGATTTTAGATTTTAGATTTTAGATTGACCCCACGGATAAATGCTCTTTCTTGAGGATTTTAGATTTGAGATTTGGGATTGATTCCACGGATAAATCACGTGGCGGGTACCACCTTTGAAATTCTTGGTCAACCGTCAACTGTCAACTGTCAACTGTCAACTGTACTCTCAATTACTGGAGCAAAATGATTGTATGAACAACCCAATTTATCAGACTGTAATTGTTGGCGGTGGTTTTACTGGTCTTTTTACAGCTTTGCATCTAGCCCACGAACACTATCCAAGAAGCATCATCCTAATTGATAGCTCTGAACGCTTTTGTTTTAAGCCCTTACTTTACGAGTATTTCAGTGGAGAGATGGATGGTAATCAGGTAGTACCGCGTTTTGAGGAACTACTCAAGGATAGCGGTGTCATTTTTGTGCAAGATACGGTGCAATCGATTGACCTCCATCAACGGGAAGTCAAATTAACATCGGGGGAGGGCTACAATTACAGCAACTTAGTGTTAGCTTTAGGTAGCGTTACTGCTTATTTTGGTGTTGAGGGTGCCAAAGAGTATGCTTTTGATTTCCGTACCGAAGAAAATGCGATCGCACTCGATCGCCACCTGCGCGACTGCTTACAACGAGCCGTTCAAATTGAAGACCCCGAACAACGTCGTCGGCTACTAACTGTAGCTGCGATCGGTGGCGGCCCAAGTGGTGTAGAAATGGCAGCCACTTTAGCCGATTTGCTACCTCACTGGTATGAAGCATTGGGAGGTAATCCTCAAGAAGTCCGGGTGGTACTAATTAATCACGGCAACGAAATTCTCAAGGGTGATATTAATAGTCATCTGCGCGAAACCGCCGAGCAGGAATTGCAAAAACGTGCCGTGTCAGTGGAGTTAATAACGGGATCAGAAGCGACGGCTATTCGTCGAGATTCAGTTGAATATAAGCGGGATGGTAAATCCGAGATACTACTAGCATCCACTACGATTTGGACAACTGGAACGGCTACACATCCACTGATTAAAAACTTGCCGATTCCCGACGAACACCGCGATAAACACGGTCGCGTTCACGTTACTCCCACTTTGCAGTTGCCCGATTTTCCAGAAGTTTTTGCGGGTGGTGATTGTGCGGTGGATGTACAATCATCAACGGTTGAGAGCCAGGAGGACGAGAATTTAGAGCGGCATAAAGAGCTAATATCTCATTCTTCTGAACAACACAATGAGACTAAACCTTTGCCTCCTACTGCCCAAGTAGCTTATCAGCAAGGAGCCGCGATCGCGCATAATCTCAAAGCGATCGCATTAGGACATGAGCCAAAACCAGCTCAGGTTAACCTACGCGGAACCCTTCTAAAACTAGGGTTAGAAAATGGTGCAGCTAACATTTACGATGTTTTTGAAGTGACAGGCGAAGTTGGTCATCTGATTCGTCAAGGCACTTATCTAGAGCTATTGCCCACTCCGGTTCATAACTTCAAAGTTAGTACAGACTGGCTAAAAGATGAGATATTCCACGAACATATCAATTCTGGTGATGGGGTAAAGCAAGCTGTCAAGGTTGCTCAAGTGGTTGGTGGAGTCGTCGTCGGCGCTATAGTCGCCAAAAAATTGCTCAATATGTTAAGTGATGACAATAAAGACCAGAAATCCTGACGGCATTTCCAGAATTGAAGCCAGGATCGAGATTGACCATATAATCCAATCCAAAAACTGAGTACAGGCGATCGCAACCTCGGGGTAAAGCCGAGATACGATACTGTTGGCGAAACATTCCTTAACATTAGAGCAATCGTCAAGAGGCATCTGTTCGATCGTAAATAAGTTATGCGATCTACAGCACTTCCGGATGTTATGAGGTACAAGAAAATCGACTAAAATAATATACTAATGAAAGCATACGTAGTAGATTTGCGCTCCTTTCATAGTAGCCGTCCATAAGCGAGAAGAAGCTGTCGATCAGAAAAACAGCAGAAATATTGGCAGTGAGTAAAAGCTCTTTTAAAAAAGTTGTCAAGCAACAAAAAATAGAGGGTAATTTACAGTCTCAACCCTGGGGTAAACCGAAATACAGTCATTGGAATAATGCCTCAACAGAGTTAAGAAAAATAGTGGCAACACATTCCGATGCAACCAGGGTAGAATTGTGTGAGTTATTCGCCCAAAAGACAATAAATTTGGTAGGTATAACAGCAATGTGTAGTGCCTTACAGAAGTGAGTATTAAATCGTCAAAAAAAACTATCAGGAGTAGCCACGCAGAAACAGAAAGAGTCATGAAGTTAAGGTTAGAATATTGGGAAAAAGGCAAGGATATCGAGCCAAGAAATTTAGTCTTTTTAGATGAGACTGGAGTATTGCTAGGTTTAACCAGAACTCATGCTTCCAACGATGAACTAAAGCCTAGGCGCTCAAATCTTTTTACCCTTGGAAAGAAAGTCACACTCATTGGTGCAATTAGTCTCTCTTCGAGTAGTGGCACTAATGACAATGGATAACTCGATGGATGGCAAAGCATTTGAGGTATTTATCGAGAAATGTTTAGCGCCACAATTGTGGTCGGAAGCAGTAGACGTGAATTGATAATTTACCCGCGCATAAACTAGCTTTAATTAAGCCTATGATTGTCGTGGTGGCTGCTTCTATCTTGTGTTTTTACCCATACTCTGCTGATTTTAATCCAATTGAATCTGATAAGGCATTAAAGAAGCAGCAAGGTAATACTAAATTGTCTGTGGCTCGGCAAAAAATATACCAGATATAGCAATCCTCGCATCAGTTTTGGAGTTTAGACTAAGCACAAATTTAACTTCCAGGCAGAGCCTGGGAACCGATGTCACTCTTGCTCTGCCTCGGCTGCCACAATGGAGGCTCTTCCTCCGGATATGCGTTACCAGGCTCTTCTTGGTAACGAGTATAATCATTTAGGATTGCTATACTAGAATCTTCAAGGTCTGGTATTCTGTCCGTTTCAGTTGTTTTTCTAAGTGGTTTTGGTAAAATTGAGAAAACACAATTACAGCAGATTCCGCGTTGATGAAGTACACCCGTCAAGCGATCGAGCACCGTAGGGAAACGGCACTGCCGTGTCCTCTATCGAAAGCTATGTACCTCACTTACCTAAAAAATGCTGTAATAGATGAGCCAAATTAACAATTTCGACCCCATATTTTTTGAGATAGAGTTCGGTAAATCCGCCATGGGTGCGGCTTTTTACTCTTGTTATCACCGTCAGGAAGGCGAGGTTTCCTAAGAATTGAAAATCAAGGAAAAAACGTTTGAATCTTTCTATTTCTGACGCAAGTTGGGGTGAATTGATGAAATAAGGTTGAGTATCTAGCTGAAAAGCCCGGAAAAATCGTAATTAAAGTCAATCCTAACCTAAACATTCCAGCCGAGAATGCAGAAATTGTGGTCATATTGAGCGGTCAAACAGAGATGGCGAAAAATTCATCTGTGTGGAATGTGGCTACCATGAACACGCTGATATCGGTGCTGCAAAAACGATTAGAGATAGAGCTTTGGAAGTGGTACGCGGGGACTCTCGCTTTACGGAAGTGCAATGCACCTAAACGCCCAAAATGTATCACCACGCTCAAAAAGCAAACGTGGTGAGGAAAGAGAATCCTAGTGATAGGAATATTAAGGCCACACTGTGTTGACAATCCCCGTGCGTTTACGCCGGGATTGTCAACACAGTGTATCTTCTTTATCAATACCGATTACTGAATCGGCGCTCTAGAAGGTGTCTCACACAAATCCTTATGGGCACGGAACCTCACCGGCTTGCTGCATAAAAACCTGCTTGTAAGTCGAGCAGCTCTTAGCCAGAATCATTGGTTGCTTTGGAGCTAACGGACCTGTCCCTCCGAACCACTGATTGCTACCATCGAGCGACGGGATAAACCCTAGCATAATGTTCGGCTCATTCAGCTTCTCCGTACTTCCAAGATCCGCTAACAGTTTGTCCACCCCATTCTTGTTCAGTAGTATCAGCTTGCTCATTGTGACTGTGTTATAAGCAGGGGGGAACTTCTGGTAGTCAAACGACTCATTGGGGTTAGTGTAGGCCGTATCGTTAATTTGCAAATATTCCTTGTTGAAAGTTTGCAGGTTCACTTTTTGCCCAGAACCCCTGGCAAACACTTGGTCAAAGTACGTTTCTGGATTCTCAAGGTATGCTTTTAGCTGATCCTTAGTCATCCCAGTCGCGCTCTTAATAATGGCATTATAAATGTCATTCTTAAGCTCCCTGATGGGGGCTACTAAGAAGTCAGGGATAACCTGAGCGATAATGTCACTAATTTTGCCTGCGAGTGCCGCAAACTGTCCAACTGCATCCGGTGCACCAGACATCGATATCAGGTGATTGTTGACGTAATTCTTGAGAATGCGTTCGGCGTCGTCAACTTTTGTTTTTCTTTCAGGGTTAAAGAACAGAGCCTTGGCAACCTCGTGGCTCACCTGAGGCCATGCTTTCAAACCACTGTCGATATCTTCGCGCCAATACTCCTTGTACGTCACTATTAGACCATTGGCGGTAACGTAAGCGCCTTTCTCGACCTGGATCGCCAGCGCCTGAGCACGTAACGCTGTGGCGCTGCAGCTAAAATCAAGAGGTCTGCAAGCGTTTGCCGCCCGAATCTTTTCGTCGTAGCGCCGATCGTACTCCGCCTTCTTGGCGTAATAGGCGTCGATGTCTGCCTGTAGTCGCGCACGCAGGGTAGAGTAGATGCGTGGCACGGAAAACTCAGTGCCTCCGCCCCCTTTTTTCAACAGATATGTGTCTAGCGGTGTCCCAGGTTTCGCATCGACCATGTTGCGATAGATGAAGTCCTCAACTCCGGCGATGCTTGCGTTGAAGAAATTAGAGTCTAGTTCTTGCTTATCAAGGCGCTTATCAATGTATCCCTCTAGTAGAACGTGCTTGATTCCGTTTTCCGGTCCCTCCGGCGGTGTGATCTTGAAGGGAGCGCCAGTGAAGTTATTTATGAATGTGTGACCATACATATCTCCGGCGGCGTGCGTCAGATAGCCTACTACGAACGCTTTGTGCTGTAGCGTATTGTTACCCTGAGTATTGGTGAGGGCCCACAGATACGCGAGCCAAGCGTTAGAGCCGCTAGCGATATTCGTGAGCTGTGGCTCTGGGTGGATCACCTGCTGCCCGGTTAATATATCCGGGTAAGCGTCCGGACCGAGTATCCCTGCACGGTACTGTGACGGGTTTGCCTTCAGCGCTGACAGAATATTGCTATCAACGGGGTAATCTCCAATCTTGGAGAGTACCTTTCCATTCTTATAATCAACGCGGTAGATGCTTACTTTGCCATCATCAACCGCGTCCTTGAGCGCCTGTTGACCGAGGTAAACATGGGTAGTCGGCTTCCAGGCAAGAGCAGGGGGCGCATTGGCAAGTATTCCAAGTACGAGGACTCCTACCAAAGTTGCAAACTGCAAAAGTTTCTGCCAGTGGCGGATTTTATTAGTCATTCTCTCTATCTTGGGTTGTTTCATGTGTTCCTCCGTGATTGGATCTTTGAGTAGGACTAAGGCAAACTGGCACAGGACTATCCACTTGTAGGGTATTCTACTACCTTGATTATGAACGGATTATAAAGGGTGTAGGATAGTAGATAATCTTACTAATTGTGACACTTGCGTAAGACCTTCTTTACATAAAGTTGCAGAGAATAAAGGTACTAGATGAAACGACATCCTACTTATGGCACCTCAACTGTTTCTGGCGATCGCAAGTGCAGAGATTGAGCGAGCAACAACTAAAAAACAGCCGCATTTAAGCGTCAAAAACAACGGTTCCAAATGTTGTGGTCGTTGAAAACTGGACAAATCACGCGATCGCATAAAACCATGGCCCAACGTCCGCAGACGCGATCGTTCAACGGTAACGGGCGTGGATTGAACAGGAGACTCTGTATTTCTGATAGTTGTTTAAGTCTCGATTCCCCGTGCGTCCCCCGGAGGAGGGGGACGAAAGAACCGTCTTGTTTCACCCCCTACTCCCCTTATTAAAAGGAGCGCGGGGGGGAGCGGGCGAACTATTAGAACAAGTGCTTGACCCCCAATCGCTCTTAAATCAATCCGAAATTAACAGCGCTAATACTGTTAGCAGAAACGCCCACCAGAGAAGCTAAAATCTCCCCTGTTTGTGCAAACCGGATTAATGTTGCACCGCTATCTTCAGCAATTGTCAATTGCGAGAAAGTCAGCCCGTTACCCAATACTAACAAGTCTTGACCGACTTCAAAGTCAGCGATGGTGTCAATACCGGAATTGATGGAAACCAAGAAGCGATCGCTCCCTACATCCCCTACTAAGGAATCATCGCCCAAATCGCCACTGAGGAAATCGTTACCCTGACCTCCTAGCAGAATATCATTGCCTTGACCGCCGTAGAGGGTATCGTCGCCCTTTTCACCAATCAGGATGTCTTCACCTCGATTGCCAGAAAGGAAGTCATTGCCGGCGCCTCCTGTCAAAGTATCAAAACCCTTGCCGCCGTACAGAGTATCGTCACCCATTCCGCCATCGGTCAAGTCGTTGCCTTGATTGCCATTCATCCAATCGTTGCCATCTAGACTAAACAGCAAGTCATTTCCTTTTTTACCGCGCAATATATCATCGCCAGCGCTGCCCATGAGGGTATCATCGCCATCTGTACTTTCGGCGGTATTTGTCCCATCTTTGACGAATTCTATACCGCTGCTGGGGAAAGGTTCTTCGGAGGTAGACGGTGTACTAGAACCATCAGTATTTAAGGTATTGCGGACTGTGGGATTGTTTGCTGTCGCCGACTGAATTTGGGTAGTTAGAGATGCACCAGTATTTTCGGAAATTGCTGACTGAATCGTTTTATTTCCGGCTGCGACTTGCAGTAAATCTTGGGCTACTTCTCCTTGTGCGACTTTTTGTATGCGGGCGATTTCTGTCGCGGCATCTGAGGGCGAGGAATTGCTCTGTGCGAGATCCTTTATGCGCTGATTTCCCTCGGCAATAATAGAGGCAGCATCTGAAGCAATACTAGATAGTTGCGGTACTTGCAGTTGACTCGTCGCCGACTGAATAATCGCCTGCACTTGTGTGGAATTGCTTAAGTCGAGAGTGCCAGATTTAATTTGATTGGCCACGGCGGAAATTACGCGCGCTGCAATCTCATTTTTAGGAGTATTGGAAGCACCGCTAATTAAATCTGCGATCGAGACAATGGTATTTTGCACGCTTGCGTGTGCTGCATAAACTGCCAAACCGTTCGGGTCGTTTTGAGTAATTGCCTGTAACGGGTCGTAGCTAGTCAAGTCAATTGCTGACGGCAGTCCCAATGCTGATTTTACCTGAATTTGCGCCTGATTAGGGTCAGTACCTTGCTCGACCAACTCGGTCATTAGGGTAGTTAACGGAGTGACGACAATAGCATCTGGTGTGGCAAATAGGGGCGTTTGCTGCGGCAAATAAGTAGAGGTATTGATGCCGTCTATCAGTACAATTTTGCCTTCAGTCGGTTCGAGGTCGCCACTGTTATTCTTGTCGAATTTGTCAAGAGAGACATCTAAATCAAAGCTGCCATCCGCGTTAGTAATTGAGAACGGTTCGTTATCATCTTGGACTCCATTAAAGTTGGCATCGAAGAAGACAGTCGCCCCGACCATGTAACCGTTAATTGCTCTGCCCCTAGTGCTAGAACTCGGTCCCAGACTAAACTTAGCTAACTCAAATGTGGCAAAGTTATTATCGTAGACTGTTTTGTAATCGAAGCACGGATAAGGGAGTCTGAATTCACGCGTGATGACTCTTTTCTTTCCGAACAATCTTATGCTTATTTCGGGGATTGTTTTATAACAAATTTCGGGTAAGTAGGCTTTTACTTGAGCACCGAGAAAAGCATTAACTTGTCCTGTTACATCAAACAGTTGCGAGGGTTGGCTGATGCGGGAAGTAATTTCCGATGTTCGGATTTTGCCGTCGCCACCTTGTTTCGGTTGGAATTCTCCGATATCTATTAAGTCAATGCCGACTTTTCCTTCAATTCCACCTTTGATAGTACCTTCGGCAATTAGCGCATCTATCTTAGCACCCACGGCAATGCTAGCGTCAAGACTGAGTTCGTCAACATCTGGCCCTGTACCGTCAGCATTTTGGCGATCGCTCACATAAAATCCATCCAAAACTTTGTCCGCAGAACCCGCAGCAAAGTTCGAGTTTTTCCACTCGTTTAATCCGTAGGTATCGTACCCAAATCCTAAATGAGCTTCAGCACTAAACTTGCCTTCAAGTAAACCTTTAAGCGGTCCCCAAATCGGAAAAGTTTGCTCAATATTAAAGTCAAATCCCAGTTTGGGCATCTGATAGCTGAAAAGCGGAACATCCGGTTTACCTATCAGCAATTGAATCGCGGTTTCCGGTTTGGTCAAGAGTGGGATATCAAAGCCATCAATATCTTGTAAAGCATTTAAGAATTCCTTGACCTTGCCACTTGTTTTGGAGTTGATTTGTTGGTTAGCGGTTTCCTGTACAGCAGTCTTTGGAACCGGGGAAGCATTCTGAAGATTCGCACTGTTATCAGCAACGTCTATATTACCCAGAGTGTAAGAGCCAAAATCGATTTTATCGGGAGAATTTGCTATTTGGTTTGCCAAATCCACAACTTTATCAACCTTAGCAACCGCATCTAAAAAGCGAGTATCGATATCGGTATTAGAGATTTTTGCTGCCAGTTCTAGTACGCTAACTTTACCATCCCCATTTTTATCAAACGGTCCCGCTAGACCTAGTGTAGACAGTAACTTGGTGTCGGTATTCAGAAAGTTGATAACTGGTCCAAATGGTTTAATGACATCAGAAATTTTACCGATAACTGGTTTGGCAAAATTATTGACAAATGTCCCCAGATCGAGTTGCATATTGTTAAATGCAACTGCGGGCTTTTGCGGCCCGGTTAATTGACCGTTAGCGTAATTC
This sequence comes from Microcoleus sp. AR_TQ3_B6, assembly GCF_036702785.1. Lineage (NCBI taxonomy): Bacteria > Bacillati > Cyanobacteriota > Cyanophyceae > Oscillatoriales > Microcoleaceae > Microcoleus > Microcoleus sp. AR_TQ3_B6. The sequence goes on from NZ_JAUBVJ010000130.1 coordinate 16,446, forward strand.
AGGATGGGCCAATTAACGGCTAAGTCGAAGTTATAGGAGGGGAATGCAGCATTGCCGTTGATACTGGTTTTTGCTGTGAGACCGAGATTAGCATTGCTCGTTAAGTTGGCATTGAATAAGTCTTTAAACTGATAGCTGCCTTGCAGTTCTGGCAAGGTGAGGCGAGCTCCATCATTCGCACCGCCGAGATTGTCTAAGTCATTGAGCTTGACTTCCAGGTTGGCATCGACTTTAGTAGGGTTTTTGGTATCGTTTGCCAGGTCTACTTGGAAAAAACCTAAGTTGCCTTTTGCCTTGAATTGGTCATCTAGGCCTAAGTCTATGTTGGCGGTTAACTTGGTTTTGTCAGTATCTATGTAGCAGCCGAAATCTTTACTAACCCCAACTCCTAGGGACAAGTTGTAGTTGTATTTTGATTGGGCTTTTCCATCTACATCTAAGCTTAATGCCGGTACTCCTAAGTTTTTCGTGAGATTGATGTCGGGAAACTGATATTGCTTGCCCAGAGTAATTAGCAAGGTACTTTCGGCAGCACTCGAATTCCCAGTTAGAGCAACATTGAAGTCCGAGCCCAGTGCAGTGCGCAGGCTAGTTTCTAACTGACTCAGACTTTGAGAACCCACATTTTTAATCGTATCAACTAACTTAGTCTTGAAGTTGCCAATAAAATCTGGGGAAATGTTCTTAAGAGGGCCGACAATGGGTAGGTTAACTGCCTGTAATTGGTCGTCAAGAATTTTCTCAAGTTTATCCAATCCAGCTTCGACGCCGCACCAATTCTTCGTGTCGATGGGACCAACAGTTGGCGGTGTCGGTGTTGGTGTCGGAGTGACTGGCGTTGGTGTCGGTGTCGGAGTGACTGGTGTCGGTGTCGGTGTCGGAGTGACTGGTGTCGGTGTCGGTGTCGGAGTGACTGGTGTCGGTGTCGGTGTCGGAGTGACTGGTGTCGGTGTCGGTGTCGGAGTGACTGGTGTCGGTGTCGGTGTCGGAGTGACTGGTGTCGGTGTCGGTGTCGGAGTGACTGGTGTCGGTGTCGGTGTCGGAGTGACTGGTGTCGGTGTCGGTGTCGGAGTGACTGG
>NZ_JAUBVJ010000131.1:0-17232 GCF_036702785.1 Microcoleus sp. AR_TQ3_B6
TGGGGAGACAAGCCCTCTGGGGCTATTTAAATTAGGCTCGAAGCTTCGTTCAATTGGACGGGTTTTTGGTTTAAATACTGCCGAAAGGATGAATAGTTTAAAGGTATGTTAGTGAACCAAGAATCCCCGCGCGTTCACGCGCCTGGAGTGTCAATCTGCTTCGTCTAAGTGTTCTGTGACGGCTTGGTAAAGTTCCAAAACGTGTCGATCGAGTAAACTATAAAAAACTTGTCTCCCAACCTTGCGGTAACTTACCAACCGCATCGCCCGCAATGCCCGCAACTGGTGCGATACTGCTGATTCGCTCATTCTCAAAGCCTGGGCCAAGTCGCACACGCACAGTTCTTGTTTTGCCAAAACCGACAGCAGCCGCAGGCGGTTCGCATCTCCCAAAAGACTGAAAAACTCTGCCATCCGCTGGGCTTTTGCGGTATTGAGAACTTGTGTTTGGATGTCGCCGACCCGCGAACACTCAAATAGGTGCGAGGGATCGCACGTTGGTGTATCGTTTACTTCGCGAGGCTGACTTTTCGCTCCATTAACAGCAGAGTTTGGTGACATCTTTTCCACGCTGGTTTTAATTCTCATTTTCATTTTAGTGCGATCGACAAAAGTTTTGTAACAAAACTTTTACATACCCTTGACCAATATCTGAATATGTGTTCATATATTAGTATAGATAAACAAACCCACGAGGAAAATCTAAAATGACTACCGTCACCCAAATGAAATGCGCCTGTCCTACTTGCCTCTGCATTGTCAACCTCAGTGACGCCATTGAAAAAGAGGGCAAAACATACTGTTCCAGTGCTTGCGCGGACGGCCACCCCAACGGCAGCGGCTGCGGCCACACCGGCTGCGAGTGCAACAAGTAAATATTCGCCTTCACAAAAGGTTAATCAACAGCTCTAAAATCTATCTAAAGGGAGATGCGAAGAACGCATTTCCCAATTATTTTACTTGTAGGTTAAAGAAAAGTTAAGACAAAACTAATTTAAGGTTAAAATTGTATTAATAGACTAACTACACAAGGCTAAGTACAAAAGACTAAGTACAATTGCTACTTGCGGAATACAATAGAAGTAAGTTGTGGCGCGATAGTAAGTACAAATAGTGCTATTAACAGCAGAGACCGAATCAAAATTTGAAAACCAAAAGTTTAATTAGGAGGGGTCAATGAAAGAGCGGGAAGATTTTTTACATCCTCGCAATCGCTACTATGGTGATTTCACACCAGAAAACTTGGCGTTTAATGCCAACTTGCAGGAATTTGCTCAGAAAATAACTTATATTTGCTCGCTGGAAACAGGAGGGAAAATTAGCGCTGAGAAAGCCTATAAAGATATTAAGATGCTTTGGAAAGACTTAAAATCCTCTAAGAAACAATTGGGAATTGGTCAAAAACCCCCCAGTACCGATGAGGGGAATTCACCTTAAATCACAATAAATAACAATCTTGTAGGGGCGGGTTCACCAACATCTGCAACTCACCTCCCGAGTATTTGTAAACCCGCCTCGACTCCACCAAAAATACTTTTGAATTTTGAGTTTAAAGTGTAAGGTGCGCCGAAAAACACCCTAGGAAGTCTATGGTTGAGGAGTTGGTGTTGCTTCTCTTGCAAAAGGAGTGCAATTGCCGCCGAGGCCAGAAGTAATGGCGCAAGTATTAGTTTTCAGCATTCCCTGATATGTATCAGCACCGGTCCCGGGACCGCCCAACTCGTCGCTGTAAAGTTCCTTGTCCGAAATTTTGACATTTGCCTCCCTCGCCACAGTCTGCATCAACTTCGGATTAGTTGTCGTTTCGGCAAAAATTGTCGGCACTCCCGCTGTCTTAATTTCTGAAGATAATTCGGCAATTCTTGCTGCTGTGGGCTGTTCTTCTGTCGTCACACCTTGCAAAGCCCCAGCAATCTCCAAACCGTAAGCATCGGCATAGTAAGTCAAAGCATCGTGAGTTGTTACTAATTTGCGTTTTTGGGCTGGAATAGTCGCAATTTGAGCTTTGATCCAAGTATCTATTTTTTGTAACTCATCTGTTAAGCTTGCTGCATTTTTAGTATAAAGTTGAGCATTGGTGGGAGAAACTTTAATCAATTCATCCCGAATTATTTCTACCATGCGCAGACCATTTTGAGGGTTATGCCAAACGTGAGGGTCAGGGACTTTTTCACCTTCTGCGCGGGATTGGTTCTGGGCTTTCTCTTCGCCGTGTTCGTGCTCGTGTTCGCCTATTAGCGGTTTGGGAACTGCGAGTTCGTGTACGGCGATTTTGGGCGCGGAATTACTGCTGGATTGAATTAACTTAATGATGCTGGGTTCGTGGTTGTAGCCGCCGTATAAAATCAGATTTGCGGTTTCAATTGCTTTGCGGTCTTCCGGCTTGGTTTGATAGGCGTGGGGGTCGTCTCCCGGGTTGATTAGACAGGTGGTGTGGATCGAACTTTGAGCAATTTCTTTAGTTATGCCGCAAATAACGCCAGTCGTAGCCACGACTTTTGGCAACTTGGCGGCCCGACTGGCTTGAGTTTGAGTGGCGGCGGGACTCTCTGACACCGGATTGGTTGCATTCTGCCCTCCACTGCAGCCAACCAGTCCGCACCCCATCGCCAAAACAGTCGCACCCCACCATCGGCCAGTTTTTCTTTGTATCTTCTTTAACATTTTTACCTTTGGAACGATAATCGTTATTGCTTTTTCGAGTTATCCTATTCTAGTAGGTACGAACAAGAATCGTTCTCAAAATCTCGAATTATGTTAGAAGTGCAAGACTTAGCTGTCAATTATCGAGGAATTTCGGCCCTCAACAGCGTGAATTTCCAGTTAGATGCCGGACAATTAACTGGTGTGTTCGGCCCCAACGGCGCGGGGAAAAGCACGATGGTGAAAGCGATGCTGGGATTGATCCCCACCTGTCGGGGTTTGGTGAAATATCAGGGGAGGCTGCTGAAGGAACAGTTGTCGCGGGTGGCGTATGTGCCGCAGCGATCGCAAATTGACTGGGATTATCCGATTACGGTGTGGAATGCGGTAATGATGGCGCGAACCGTTCAGACTGGTTGGTTTCGCAGTTTCTCGAAGCAGTCGCAAGAATTGGTGAAAGCTGCTTTGCAGAGGGTGGGAATGTGGGATTTGCGCGATCGGCAAATTGGCGAACTTTCGGGCGGACAGCAGCAGCGGATTTTCTTAGCAAGGTCGATCGCCCAACAAGCCGATTTATTCTTCTTCGACGAGCCATTTAACGCGATCGACCAAGCAACAGAAGAGATTATTTTTGATATTTTTGCAGAACTCAAAGCCCAAAATAAAACATTGCTAGTAATCAGCCACGATTTAGGCGAAACTTTAAAACAGTACGACAATTTATTATTGCTCAACAAGCAGTTGATTGCGACTGGTTCCTGCCGAGAAGTTCTGACCGCAGCCAATATTCAAAAAGCCTATGGATACGATTTAAGTTTAGTTGCGGCGTGAGAGGAAAAAGATTTATTTTTAACCGCAGATGAACGCAAATAAACGCAGATAATTATCTTATATCTGCGTTTGTCTGCGTGTATCTGCGGTTAAAAGAATAAGATTATTGAGGTAAGTAATTAAATGTTAAATCTACTAATTGAGCCGCTCAAGTTCGAGTTCATGCGAAATGCGCTCGCCGTCGGCGTTTTGCTAGGAATTCTCTGCGCCGTTGTCGGCTCCTATTTAATTGTACAGCAAATGGGAATGATGGTTGACATGATTGCCCATTCGGTATTAGCAGGATTGCCGGTTGCTTTTTATTTAGGTTTCAATATTTCGATCGGCGCGTTTATATCGGGAATCATCAGCGCGGTAATAATGGCCTGGATTCAATCGCAATCGCGCCTAAAAATTGATGCAGTTATGGCATTAATTTTGTCTACATTTTTAGCAATTAGCGTCACGCTGATTGGCCTGCTGCGGACAACTAAATTAGACTTAGACGGATTTTTGTTTGGGAATATCTTATCAGTTGCACCGACGGACGTGCAGCAGACTTTTGTCATTACTTTGATAATTTTGGTTGCGGTTAAACTCCTTTACAAAGAACTGCTATTCTATACTTTTGATCCCCTGGGAGCGCAAGCCTGCGGTTTGCCTGTAAACTGGATTTATTTAGGGATGATTTCGGCGATTACGCTGACGATTGTTGCGAGTTTGCAAACTGTGGGGGCGCTGTTAGTAATTTCGCTGTTAATCGGACCGGGAATTACGGCGTATTTGTTGGTAAAAGAGCTGCATTTAATGATGGGATTAGGAGCCATTATTGGGATTACAGCTAGCGTGACTGGTATGTATCTCAGCTATTATTGGAATATGCCGTCAGGTGCGGCAATTGTATTAGTTGTTTTTGGGCTATTTTTAGTAGCTTTGCTGTTGAGTCCCAGTCAAGGGATTTTGACAAGAAAGAGAGGATAACACTCCTGGACGGACAGATTCTATCTGTTGTGAGTTTTGTATGCTTATTTACGCAAAAAGTAATTTAACGCCCTACTTATAGTAATCTATAGCAATCCTAAATGATTTGCGTAATTATTGTAGGGGCAATCCCCCCGTGGTTGCCCCGATAGATAGGGGGTAGGCAAAGAAAGGCACTACCCCTACAAATTTATCTGAATGATTTAGGATTGCTAGAGGATTTTGTAAAGAGCAAGTTCAGTGCTGGACGCACTTCGACGCTTAGAAACCGGGTTTTTTACTCGATGTGGTCTGCAACGAAGTAGACGCTGGAAAAACCCGGTTTCTGGGCACCCGTGGGTAAGCCCTAAAGTTTTCAATTGTTTATGTTTTGGTCAAACGGATGCGTAGGCGAACTTAGCGCCGCCCGAACTCTTTGCCGCCCAGAGATTTTGACCAAACCAGCAATTCGCCTCCACAGCCGCCAGCGGCGAGAAACTGGGCTTCGGGATGCCATGCGAGACAGGAAAAACCGCCCTCTGCACCTTCTAGAATTTGCAGCAATTGTTCTGCTTCGTACCACAAACAAACTTGACCGTCTGCGGCTGCGGAAGCTAATAAAAATGTGGTAGGTTCAAAGGCGATCGCATTTACCACATTTTCATGCACTTCTAAGGCCCAACCTTCCCAACCGACTTCTTCATCAGCGTCTCTTTCCCAGACGGAAATGCCTTGAGAACTCGAAGCAGCTAACAAAGGTGCACCCAAAGAATTAGTTTTATCCGACCAAGCTAACTCCCGGACTTTCCCCGGAAAACCCTGCATTACCCACGGTTGAAAACTGCCCCATTCATTAACAATTAGGGTGTTGTCCATATTGCCGCAAGCTAAATATTCCCCTGACGGCGACCAAGAAATTGCACCTGTTGCAGACGGTACTGACAAGACGTGCGGGTCTTCGTCCCAATCTTCGCCGTTCCAAACTTTGACGCCTTGATAGCCGCTAACTGCCAGATATTTAAGAACAGGATGCCATGCTAAATCGAGGATAGATGATGAGTTGAAATTCAGCGTTACTTCAACAACATCATCATCAGCATTCCAGACTTGAACTGACCGGCCCATACTGAAAGCTAACTGATTGCAGTGGGGACTCCAAGCTAACTTGTCAACCCAGACGCGCTGGTTATCCAAATCAGCAATTAATTCGCCCGAATGGGCGCGCCAAATTCGCACTTTTCCGTCTTGGCCGCCAGCAGCTAGAAATTGGTTGTCGGAGGAAAAAGACAAGCAATCGGCTGATTTACCCGTGGCAGTTTGTAGCGGTTGCAAGGACAATTCATTAACTCCTCCTACTTTCGCCAGCATCACTTCGCCCGCAGCGGAACAGACTGCTAAAGTTTTGCCGTCCGGCGACCAAGTAACAGCAGTTACGTAGTCAGACAGCATTGCTTCGGCGTGAAATTCCAGGGTTTGTTCGCTACTTTTTAAACTAGACACCGACGGAAATCCTCTCGCAATTGATTTTCGTTTAAGTTGCGGCCGATGAATACGAGTTCATTTTTCGGAGTTTCGGTAGCTTTCCAAGGTCGATCCTGCCGGCCGTCGAACACCATGTGTACTCCTTGGAAAACAAATCGCTTGTTGTCTCCGGCGATATTCAAAATGCCTTTTGTCCGAAAGATATTCGGACCTTGAGTTCGCAACAATTCCTCAATCCAATCGCTAAATTTGTTGCCGTCAATGGCGCCCGGTTCTACTATTGCTACTGAGGTAACAGTTTCGTCGTGTTCGTGTTCGTGTTCGCCCAAAAAGTCTGGTTCGATTTCTAATGCCCGGTTCAAATCAAATGCTTTAACGCCCAACAAAGCATCCATTTGTAATTCTGCGTTGCGGGTACGGTAAATTTTTGCCATTGCATTCATGGCGCGAATTCGCTTTTCTAATTCTGCCAATTCTTCATCAGTCACTAAATCTGTTTTATTTAGTAAAACTACATCAGCGAATGCAATTTGTTCTTGAGCTTCGTCTGCGTCCCAGTGCTGCCAGATATGCTTGGCATCGACTACGGTGACAACTGCATCTAGCAGCAATTTGTCCCGCATATCTTCGTCTACAAAAAATGTCTGAATTACGGGCGCGGGGTCGGCTAAACCTGTGGTTTCGATGACTATGTGGTCGAATTTGTCGCGCCGCTTCATTAAGTTACCGATAATCCGGATTAAATCACCTCGGACTGTACAGCAAATACAGCCGTTGTTCATCTCGAAAATTTCTTCATCGGCATCAATTATCAGTTGGTTGTCGATGCCTACTTCGCCAAACTCGTTGACGATGACTGCAACTTTTTTGCCGTGTTCCTCTGTTAAAATCCGGTTGAGTAGGGTAGTTTTGCCTGCACCCAGATAGCCCGTGAGAACGGTAACAGGAACTGATTCGATCGCCCCAGCACTCACCATACTTGACCTCGATTATTGTACAATGATAACCATTATCGCTATTCTATACCAGACAGGCTGCTAGGATCCAGAATATTACAAAATGTTAATAAATTGTTCGCTGGAGGCTTTTGGGTCGGATTCGGTCAAAAATAGACAAAATAATATTTGTTGGGTTATCATAAATCAATCTCTAAATTTAATTTGAAAAACACCATGACTCCGCTATCTTCCAAGCGAAAAGCGCTGCGCGGTAGACTTTTTCCCGACCAAACTATACCACCTGAAGAATTAGCAAGGCGCAAAGCAGAAAGAACTAAACTCGGTTTGCGCTGTAGAGAAATATTTGAGCGAGTTCGCCCGGAACTGATCGGCGAGTATTACAATTGGTTTATTGCGATCGAGCCCGACAGCGGAGAGTATTTAATTGACAGGAAATTTCTCGGAATCATTGAAAAAGTTAAAGAACAATATAGCGATGGAGATGTGAGGCTAACAATATTTTGCCTCAATGAAAGAGGAACCTGCGGTCGGATATGATATCAGGAAGGTTTGGGGAAAACGGAGAGTTATTTTTTGAGATAGAATTGATTGCTTCTAATGGCGAGGTTTTTCCTGTGGAAGTGCTTCTAGACACTGGTTTTACCACAGGTTTTATAGCAATGAATTCTCAAGATTTAGATGCTTTAGATTGGTCTTTAATTGCCCCGCAAATCGAGATGCAGACAGCGCGGGGAGAAGGCTTTTTTGATATCTATGAAGCTTGGGTAATTATTGACGGTCAAGATTTGATCGTTCCCGTTCATGTGGGAGAGGATATTCCGGAGATTTTAATCGGTTCCCAATGGTTGGATAGGATGCAGTTAGTTGTTAATAAACCAAGCGGGATTTTGACGTTAGAAATAGTAGGGAGTGCAGAATGATTGAAGAACGATCGCCCTTTGTCAAAAAAAGCGTGAAGCGGAGCTATCCCGTTCGCGAAGCGTTCCCGAAGGGTAGGGAATCGCCCGCATTCCACTACAAGAATGACTGTATTTTAGCAGAGTCGAGTTCCCGACCGATCAGCACTAATTTGGTCTGCCGGAGTTCGGAAGGTTGCCAAGGGCGATCGTAGAAATATTCTATGCGATCGCCCACACCTTGCAAAACCATCCTCATCGGCTTCTTGGGAACCGCCACAAACCCTTTAATCCGATAGATTTCCTGCTGCTGCATCAAGGATTGCAGTTTTTTCACCAAAGCTTCAGGTTCAAATTCGCGATCGGCAATAAAGTAAGTCGAGTTAATATCATCATCATGTTCGTGTTCTTCCTCAGCATCGTGGTGACTCGGGCGAGACTCCAAATCATCCTCAACCGCCGCATTAAATCCCAATAGCACATCGGGGTTAATTTCGCCAGCTTTGCAGGGAACAATTTTCACACTCGGACGCAACTCTTGTTGCAACCAGCTTTGGACTTTCTGGTGAGTTTCAGCATCTACGCGATCGACCTTCGTTAAAAGTACCATATCGGCACAGGCTAACTGGTCTTCAAACAATTCCTCGATCGGAGTTTCGTGATCTAAACTAGAATCAGCCTGCCGCTGTGCCATCAAAGCATCGATATCACCGACAAAAGTACCGCTAGCAACAGCTTCGCAATCGACAACAGCAACAACACCGTCCACAGTAGCACCGGTGCGAATTTCCGGCCAGCGAAAAGCTTGAATTAAAGGTTTAGGAAGTGCCAGGCCCGAAGTCTCAATTAAGATACAATCAATTTTTTCTCTGCGCTTCAACAATTCCTGCATAGTCGGCAAGAATTCCTCTTGAACCGTGCAGCAAAGACAACCATTTGTTAGTTCAACAATATTGCTGCTAACATTTTCTTCTTCGTCGCAAACTTGGCAATCGCGCAGCAGTTCTCCATCAATACCGATTTCGCCAAATTCGTTAACCAGAACAGCAATGCGGCGACCTTGATTATTTTGCAATAAGTGGCGAATTAAGGTAGTTTTGCCGCTACCGAGAAAACCAGTGATGACAGTAACAGGAATTTTGTGCATGGATAATTTTGTGCTTATTTGGTGATATTTCGTTCCCAGGCTCTGCCTGGGAATGCTAATCTAGAGGCTCTGCCTCGCTGGAAGAAAGGAGCGCTTTTAATACGAGGCAGAGCCTCTGCATATGCGTTACCAGGCAGAGCCTGGGAACGAGAAACGAGAAGGTAAAAACTAAAGTCCTTACTACAAACCTATCTAATTTGGCAGTGGAGGAATCTTTGCTAAAACGCCTTTTTTCAGAGCTTGAGGACGCTCAGACCAAGGCAACAAACCGTCCGGTTTAGCATAGTATTGACCCGCGCATTCGAGTACAGCCTCGACGCTTTCCGACTCATTTGCTGGTAAATCGCCAAACAGATAAGTGTACTTTCCAACAGCAGCAAAAGACACCGCACAAGAGTGACTGCAAGCACTCATGCACTCAACCTCTTGAATCTCAAATTTATCGGAAAACTCCCAATCTTTAGCGAGTTGCGACAAATTTTCCATGAATTGTTGACCGCCGCTTTTGCCTTCGCGCTTGCCGTTTTTCCAAACACTAGCGCAAGCAGTGCAAACAAACAGACTGTGCTTTGTGCGTACAGCCGTGTTAATTCCATCCATCATCCGTACCTCGCAGATGCGTTCAAAAGTGAGTTAGATATCGGCGGGCATTCTGACTTGAGAAACCACAACGGTTTCCTTACAGTTGCGGGACAGCGCCGGACTTGCACCGAACTTTCCCCGTTTCCTCTAGCGACTGCTCCCCGCTAGAACCGATCGCGAAATCAAATCCTATCACACTTGCCGCCTTTTTGGAAAAAAGTTAAGTTTGTAGGAGCGATTTTTAATATGTAGCAGTATAAAAGAAACTTTCGTAGTAAGCACTAAAGTCCTTTTTAGGGAACTGGTATTAGCTTTTGGTTACATCCAGATTGCTTGAGCAACTGTACTGCGGATTCGCTTTAAGTTTTCCTCGCCTATATCTTTAAGCTTTAACAAAGACTCGTCGCTAGCTTCTGCTAATTTTGACACAGTGGAGTACCCAGCATTTTTTAGTATATCAATTTTAGGCTTGGTGAGTCCATAAGGATATGCCTTAGATTGCTTGAGTTTGCTAATATCTTCATTTAAGATTAGCATTTCGCCATGCTCAGGTAATTCAGGCAATTGAATTTTAAACAATTCGCTTGTTTTGTGTAATTCTAAAGGCTCATTTCTCTCATTTTGCTCATTTAACCACCTAGTATAAATTTCATTAGTAACCCGAGCTCCCGTAGTTTTTTCCAACAATGTGCATAGATTCAAGCTATATCTTGTTCCTCGTCCTCTCGATTTCATTGCCCGTGAAACATCTCGAATTGAAATAAATCCAGTATATTCAAGTAGTTCTAACGGCTTTGATAGACGTTGTGCAATTTCTCTTAAAATAAGTACATTCTGCTTATTTTGCTCACCAGCCTGCTGAAATATTGATTCTGCAATCTCCGTTGCAGGATCGAGCATTGGTGCATATATGCCAAGTTTGGGCTTAAGCTCTTCAATCAAGGGCCAATAGTAATTACTGGCAAGGTCTATCAGTGTCTTGGTTATATGGGCTAAACTAATCTTGTTTTCTCCACAGTTTCCCGACAGACTATTCCATGCAAATATAAATCCCCTCATGTTTCCCAGTACAGCCCGTCCCATCAACCCCGCAACATTTTCTAAAGTCAATTGACGAGAGAAAGACTTTTCAGGAAGTCGCTGAGAAAACCTTTTTCTAATTATCTCGGCAAAGTTGGTATTATAGTCTTTTAGTTCATCATTCCTTGAAACATCGATCACCGTAGCATCATTATATACATCAAACCTTGTTCCAAAATTAGTAACTCCCGGGTAAATAGCAGCTTTACATGATATTGTACTGCTCGATAAAGTCCGAAATATATCGAAAAATTCATGCAGCGGAGCTTCCCGACCAATGTGAGCCGCGTCATCAAATAAAATAACTATCCTTTTCCCAGATGCACTCGATAAACCCGATAATTCTCTCTGAAGTGATGTGATGTTTGGCAAAGCTTCAAACTCAAAGAGATTATCTGCTTTAATAACTGCCTTATTTACGGCATCAATTATTAGCTGGCATAACATTCTTTCATACTTCTTACCTTCACTTCTGAGTAATTCAAGATGACGAAGACTGATGTATATGCCAAATGCAGAGCTTAGATTTTTTTCAGGATACATTCTTCTCGATGCTTCTCTCATAAGCGCACTTTTTCCACTACCACGCGCCCCTTTTAATAACACGGGGCCATGAGCAATCAAACTAGAAATAAAACGATCCTCTTGTTTTGAGAAATAATGCAGTTGCTCAAACTCTTCAGGCGAACAATCTTCTGCTGCTAAGATCAGCGATGGATTTTCAGAAATAGCCTTAACCATTAGAAAACTCCCATTTCTTGAATTTCTTTATAAGCTGCGATCGCTACTTGAATATCGAGTTTATTCAGTGCATGACTGACTACAGAAACAATTAACCCAAGGGTAGCGATATTACGAACTGTTTTCTCTATCCGTTGTTGAGTTGTGTATCGATCCAAGGCTGAACTTAAAGGAATCACCAGTTCGTGATGTATTCCTTTTGAAAGTTCAGAGTAGACACTTGAAAAATCAGTTAAAGTTTCCTCATAGAATCTGTCAAAACTTTTTATTCTAAGATTGTCTATCCATTCATCCCCCCTGACATCTTCGATTGCATCCAACAGCTTATCAAAGTTAGCAGACCATATTAGTCTCTTATAATAATCTCCAAGCAAAGCTCTAGTAGGGTTTTGCAGTGACTTATCAGCCCAAAGATCCGTAACTTTGTCTGCCAAAACATCACCTTGCCAACGTATAGAGGACTTATGAGGCTTATCCATTAGATAATTGGGCTGCCTTTGACATTCCCTAAGCAGGAGAACTCTAAAAGGATCGAGCCTCGCAATCAGTGCGGTACATCCCAATTCAAGTATACTTCTCCCTAAAAATGGGGCAAATAATGAAATTTGGTTATCACTGAGGGATTGGAGTGTTACTAGCTCTTTAACAACATTATTAATTGACACGTATAAATGACTTAGAACCTCATCAATATCACCTCCATCATCAACTACATTTCCACAAAGTAGTTTGGCTAAGGCTGACTGATTACTTACTGGCTCATCGACACCTGATTCATTAGAACTCATTTTATTTCACTGTAACCCGATCGACCGCTCCCAAAATTTTCAACGTTGCTTTGTGAGTCTCTGTGATGCCTGTTACCACAAAAATATTCATGAGGGGGCTGGGTGCGCCGTGCGCGCCTTACGAATAACTACGAATACGACCTGTAGGGTGCGCCACAAGCACCCTACAGATTACAAACTATGCAGTTTCGTGCTTCCGCCATGCGGGGTGCCACAGCAATTCGGCAGTCGATCGCTTCTCGACCATTTCAGGAGTAATCAGACAGTTAGCCACATCCTTGCGAGAAGGCAACTCGTACATCACATCCAGCATTAACTCTTCTAAAATGCTGCGGAGAGCTCGGGCGCCAGTTTTGCGGCGGTAGGCCTCCTGGGCGATCGCCCGCAGCGCTTCCGGCTGGAATTCCAATTCCACGCTGTCCATCTTCAACAGCTTTTGATACTGCTTCACCAGCGCATTCCGGGGCTCAGTCAATATCTGCATCAAAGCTGCTTCATCCAGCGGCGAAATCACCGTCACCACCGGTATCCGCCCGACAAACTCAGGAATCAAACCAAACTTGACTAAATCGTCCGGCTGTACCTGCTGCAAAATATCAGCGGCCCGCTTGTCTTTCGCCGGCAAAGTTGAGTTGCTGTCGCTTGCTGTTGGCTGAATAAAGCCCAAGGATTTTTTACCCAAACGCTGTTCGACTATTTTTTCCAAACCGACAAAAGCACCGCCGCAAATAAATAGAATTTTGCTCGTGTCAATTTGAATAAAATCTTGGTAAGGATGTTTGCGGCCGCCTTGCGGGGGCACATTAACCACTGTTCCTTCCAACATTTTTAGCAGCGCTTGCTGCACTCCTTCTCCCGATACATCCCTAGTGATCGAAGTGTTTTCGCTTTTGCGAGCAATCTTGTCAATTTCATCAATATAAATAATGCCGCGCTGCGCCGATTCCACATCAAAATCCGACATTTGCAACAGCCGCAGCAAAATATTTTCTACATCGTCGCCGACATATCCAGCTTCTGTCAGCGTCGTCGCATCGGCTACCGCAAACGGGACTTCGAGCATTTGCGCCAAACTTTGGGCTAACAAGGTTTTGCCGCAACCTGTCGGCCCGACTAGGAGGATGTTGGATTTTTGCAGTTCTACATCGCTGTCAGGGGAAGACTTCTCGTTATCTTTAGCTTGGTCAACGCTCAAGCGCTTGTAGTGGTTGTAAACTGCTACAGAAAGGACTTTTTTTGCTGAATGCTGGCCGATGACGTGGTTGTCTAAATGGTGCTTAATGTCTGTCGGTTTCGGAATTTGACCTAAAACCATTTTCGATTTATTCGATCGACCCGGGCGCCGCGTTCCTTGTCCTGGAGACTCTCGCACCTCTGATTGGGGAATCTGTTGACCAATTGTTTTACTGGAGTCAAAGAACTCCTCCTCTAAAATTTCATTGCACAGTTCCACGCATTCATCGCAAATGTAGACGCCGGGCCCAGCTATTAACTTGCGGACGTACTCTTGCGACTTGCCGCAAAAGGAGCATCTCAGATGGGAGTCATATTTTGACATATTTGCCTCTTACTTTACGGTTGCGGTTGCTTGTTTCGACTGGGGAAGTTGCCGCGGGAGCGACCCATTGCTCTGCCCTAGAAAGGTTTCCCGATCGGACACCCAAGCCAGTCACTCTATTTTAGATTTTAGATTTTAGATTTTAGATTTACTCCACAGATGAATTTTGGAGCTTGAACTTTGGTCTAAAATTTGGCGCTCTGCACTTCTGGCGTCGGGGGCTTGTTTCCGTTTTTTGGCGGAGTCAAGCTTTGCGAGCTCTATTTATAAGTTAACACTTTTGAGGCTTCAGTCATTAGTCATTAGCCATTCCACCCAATTTTTAATTTTTAATTCTCATTTGAAGGTAAAACAGCACTGGCTTACCATTTTTTGTATTCCAAAAATTTTCCCGACATAATTATTTTCACTCGATCGCCTTTTGGGTCTGCTTCTTTCTCGACATCCAAAGTAAAGTCGATCGCGCTCATAATCCCGTCACCAAATTTTTCGTGTATCACTGCTTTGAGCGGCATCCCGTAAACCTGCATAATTTCATAGAAACGATAAATCAGAGGATCGACCGGAACCGAGGCTTCCAAAGAACCTTTTAACGGAGGTTCACAGAGAACCGCAGCCGTCTCGCTATCTAGGCCCAAAGCCGAGACAATTTTCTCGGCTTCATCGACCGATGCGGTTGCTTGACGGTAAATAACCGCCGCAATCCAAACTTCGTCGCGCCCCAAAACTTTTTCCAAATCTGCCAAACTAATTCCCTTAGCTTTTTTAGCAGCCAAAAGCTTTTCTGTAATTTCTGAAATTGCCATTAAATATTCTCCCACTCACTGCTGTGTCAGATGTGAAATATTTCTCACATTTTGGTGATTTTGTCAATACCAAAATCAGAAAAAAAACCGAATTTATCACTCGGAACTTCAGCAAAAGCTGGTCTCGTCAACCCCCACAACTCATACAATTTGACATTGGAGATTTGAGATTTGCCAATGGCTGATGACTACCAGGGTTGAGAGCTAGTCAACAGTTGCAGTCTTTTTTCTCGCCTGGTATCCCAACTGAATTAATCCCAAAATAACTCATAACTGCCCTGCGGCGATGGTACAGTTGGCAGTATAGGCAGTACAAGTTACACAAGCAAAGGCTTTAGGCATTCCGCAAACAGCCGAATTTTTATCGTGCTAGCGTGAAGATCAATTCTCGCTCCCGCAGCCAAAGCCCCTTTACCGCTCACAACCCACAACCGAAAAAAGTATGGAGATTAAGACCAAAGATTACACGCTCCAGTACGATCGCGATACGCAAACAGTCACCTGCTGCGGCGCGTTCCGACTCAACCTGGTGGAAGAATACGCGCCCATCGTCGATTTGTTCAACGAAGTGGCTGACTCCTCGCCAAACACGGTTACTCTAGACTTGCGAAAGCTAGAATTTTTAAATAGTTCGGGAATTAATATTGTCTCAAAGTTTGTCATCAAAGTGCGCCAGCAAAAAAATATTCAAATCGCCATAAAAGGCTCTAAACAGATCCCCTGGCAGAAAAAATCCCTGAAGAACTTGCAGCGGCTGATGCCTTCCTTGCAATTAGAATTCGAATAGTAGAGAAAAAGTTGACATTCTCGGTGACTATCAGGTACGGGGATTCTAAGAATCACTTCTTAGATTTCCTTTTTCTGCGACTCGGCTTACTTGAAGGAGTTTCCTCACTCAAGCTATTGTCGATGTCTCGCCTAGAAGTTTAACATTCCCCTGTGTCCCAGGGTACGAAGTGCTAATTCAAGTATGTTCCGCGCTGCATTCCAATCTCTGTCCTGTACGTGACCTCCGTGAGGACATCTGTAAGTTCTTTCACTTAGCAACTTTTTAACTATTTCCCCGCAGTTAGAGCAGTTCTGAGGCTGTGTAGTGCGGTGGAACAGCTACTGTTGCTATACCAAATACCTTGCCGAATACTCTACCTATTACCGGAAAGCTGACCGCGCAGCATCAGAAATAGACTTAGCTAATTTTCTGTTTATAATCATGTTCCGTACCTGCAAATCTTCCTAGGCAACCAAGTCGTTAGACTCGACTACGCCGGAAAGCCAGCTTCACGGCAAAATCTTTACGCTGCCTACTTACTTTGAGGTACTTTCGACTCAATCGATTTCTTGATGAGGCTCTATTCTTAGATCGTTTCTTAGTTCTGGAGAGTCGGCGGTTAAGTCGTTTGAGGGCTTTTTCGGACTTCCTCAGATGTCGTGGGTTATCAACAGTTTGCCCCTCTGAGTCGGTGTAGAAATTAGTCAACCCAACATCAAGAGCAATCTTCTTGCCTGTTGGTTCTCGTTTCTCTATCCGTTCTCTATCAATAAGCTGTTGCGGAATTTAAATTGTATGTCAAAAAACAATAAAACAATGAGTGGGGTGTCCCGCCCGCAGAGAATATGCAATTTAAATCCGCGACAGCTTACACAACTGGCAATAATATCCATCGGCTCGACGGACAACGTAATCGGGACTCGAAGACATCATTCCCCATCCCCCAAAAAATTATAACGCCGATAAACACTTGCTGACTTTAATTAACTATATTCTCGACATTTCTAAAATAAAAGCGGGTCGGATAGAGCTTTACTTAGAAAATTTTGACCTTGGCACTTTAATAGAAGAAGTCGTTGCAACTTTGCACCCTTTGGTCGAAAAAATCACAATCAATTGCAAGTTTTGCTCTTCGTTACTTACTCTGCTAAACTAACAATTAAAATGCCAAGTAAGCAAGCATCTATTTTTGTAATTATCGAAATTTCTCAAGCCATACGCAGAACGTTTTATTAACTTGAGCTTGTTGTTGATACCCTCAACAACACCACTTGTCGTCCTCTTATCAAAGTAAGCAATTATTTCATCCAGCCACTGGATAATATTGTTCCCGCTATTGGGAAAATATTTTTGGGATTTTTTGTGCTATTGTCCAAGTTTAAATAATGCCTTTAACCAATTTGTTGTTTTTTCAAAAATTTGTCGAAAATCTTCTTTTAATTCAGGCATTATTTTGAGAACCGAACACACAATTTTCACTTCTATTAGCTTAATTTTTTGCTTTTTATTTAAGTCTTGTTCATTTTTCAATAAGGGATACTTGCTTTTGTTTAATCCCTCTAAAAGTTGTTTACACTCTGCTTGGTTTTAGCGTAAATTTGTGTTTTTTTATAAATTTGTTGCCGGGATTTTTTAGCGTTTTTTCTGTGTGTCTAACTCCTTGTTTACTTGTATGGCTACATGAAATCTGTCGGCTACTACCTGAACATTTGGTATGAGCTCCATGACGAGGGTTTTGTAACTTCTCCACAAATCTATACTAACTTCTTCTATCTGTTATAAGACCTCTGTACCCATGAAATAAGGACTTTCTTAATGTCTACTTGCGTTCTCCCGGGAATAATGGTGATTAATTTAGATGTTTCTAAATCTATTAATACAGCAAACTAATTTCCTTGACCTTTAATTAAGGCAATTTCATCAATTCCTAGTTTTTTGAGTGCCGATGGTTTTGAGGATAATTGTAATGAGGCATCCTCTAACATTTTTTCTATTTCTTCTGTTGTTACTA
>NZ_JAUBVJ010000132.1:0-17087 GCF_036702785.1 Microcoleus sp. AR_TQ3_B6
AATAGCATCTATAACTGGATGGGATTACATTTTGTCAGCCCTAGCTACTGTTGCATGATTTTTGAAAATTGGTATTAATTGCTAATCACTAATCGCCCCAAAGCAATTAGTGATTAGCAATTTTACCCAAATCCTCACATTTTGCTGATAATTCTTTGCAGGATTTCTACGCCTGATACCGCTTGCCAACCAAACAGCCCCAAGAGCACAATATTCAGAAAGATGTGAGTGTTTCTCGCCCAATCATTGCCTTTTTGCATCAAAGGAGTCAGCGAGGCTCCGATCGCAATTATTGCCATCATTCCCAACCCTGCTAGCAAGTGCGGCCCCACAAATAGCTTGCCGTTGTTGATGTAGGTGACGCCCATCCCGACGATCGCAACCGTAACCATCAAGGCTAACAGCAAAGAACCCATCTGGTGGTGCTTGACGTTGAATTTGCCCTTAATTAACTCTTTTTTGAGTTCGCCTTCCGCACTTCTGGTACGTCGGATTTGAAGGCCCAGATACAAAGCATAAAATGAGATAGCCAGCAGTACCCACATTAAAATTGGGTGGATGAATTGGCTCCAAACTTTCACTGACTGAGGAATTTCGAGATTCATAGTGTTCTCAGGATTAGCAAACATACTTCATAAAACTTAGCATACCAGTCAGGCCGTCTCATGCGACGGTAAAAATATACGGTATGAGAGACTATTATGCCTGCCACTAAACAAGACGCTGTATTAATCCAAGCCGCCAAGACTGGCAACATTATTCACGTCCAAGCTTTACTCGCTAAGGGAGTTGACGCAAACGCCAAAGACTCTGAGGGGACGACGGCTTTGATGTTTGCTGCCCAAAAGGGCTATACAGAAATCGTGCGTATTTTACTAAACAATGACGCTAATGTCAACCATGTGAGCAGGCGTTTTGGCTTGACGGCTTTGATGCTGGCGGCCGCTCACAAACAGGCTGACTCTGTGCGGCTGTTGCTGGCTGCGGGTGCTGATGTTAATGCTAAAAATGATGATGGAAGTACGGCTTTGATGGCCGCTTCTCTCAAGGGCGATATCAATGTTGTGCGGATGTTACTTGATGCTAATGCTGATGTAAATGTCCGAGATAAAGATGGAGATTCGGCTCTGAAAATAGCTGCTTTATCGGGGCACGAAGCTGTTGTCAAAGCTTTGGCAGATGCGGGTGCTGTTGCTGACAATTCTATGCTGTTTTTAGCTGTCCGTCAAGGTAGCGCGGAAATTGTGCGAATTTTGCTCGATCGCGGCGCGGATGCTAATGTTAAAAATCTCGAAAGCAAAACTGCTTTGATGTACGCTGCGACGGCGGGAAATTTGGCTGTTGTCGAGGCGCTGTTGGCTGCTGGTGCTGATGTCGAAATTCGCGACAAAGACGGCGAAACTGCTTTAACTTTGGCTGCGGATTCCGGCAATACTGATGTGGTGCGATGTTTGCTGGGTGCGGGTGCTAATCCGAATGTGAAAAATGGAGATGGGGGCACGGCTTTGATGGCCGCTGCTGCTGGGGGAAATGCGCCGATCGCCCATATGTTACTCGATGCTGGCGCCGATATCAACGCTAAAGATAAAGATGATGAAACTGCTTTGAATTTTGCCGTGGTTGAAGGCTGCGAAGATGTCGTCGAATTGCTCTTAAACCGAGGTGCTAGTGTCGGTTCTAGAAATCGGTTGGGCGATACGCCTTTACTGGTGGCGGCCGTTCACGGCCACAGTGCGATCGTATCGGCTTTGCTGCAAAAAGTAAACTCAAATCCCGCTGATTATCTGAATGCTAAAAACTTTGGCGAGACGGCTTTGACGCTGGCTGCGTTTCACGGACATACCGAGACGGTGAAGGCTTTGCTTGACGGCGGTGCCGATCCCAATGTCCCGGCGGATTTGGGGAAAACGGCTTTAATGAAAGCGTGCGATCGGCGTTATGTGGCGATCGTCCAATTATTAGTCGAAAAAGGTGCGGATGTCAACTTGCTCGATGATTCGGGCGCAACCGCTTTAATGTGGGCTGCACATCGCGGTTGTGTCGGTGCCGTACAGCTTTTAATCGATGCTGGTGCACAACTAAACCACAAAAATCCGGGAAATTATACAGCTTTAATGCTGGCTGAGTTTAAACGTTATTCCACCGTGGTAAAATTGCTCAAGAGTGCTGGAGCACAGGAGTAATATCGCGGGTTTGGGGCGGATTTATTTAATCTACAGCGTATCCCAGGTTGATGAAGTACACCCGTCTATCGCTCCCCGTAGGGACAGGAGCCACGGCCGTGTCTAAAGCTGCTTCATAAACCTGGGATACCCTGTATCTGGACTTTTTAAGGCTATTGGGAAACCGCCCCTAGGGGTTTATTGAGTTAATTTACCCCCTTTAATATTGAGTCCGCGCGGGCTGAATTTGTTTGTACAGTAGCGGTTTCAACCGCCGAGCGATAGAGGATAATCCAGCCGGATTTAGTGTTACTTCAATTTGCTTTGCGCACCCAGCCGTTAATAGTAAAGCGGCTATCAGCAAAAGCTTTCGAGGGACAGCTAACTCGCAAAACTTCGTGCATATAGCGGCTTAGAAAAAATACGATGCTGTTATTGCGAGGCTCAACGGTTCTGAATGTATCATCCGCTACATAAAAGTTATTTTCGATTTTGCTGTCATAAATCAGCAATTCGCCACCTGAAAAAGCTTTTGGTTCTCGATAGAAATAGTAAACATAAGTAAAAAATCGGGTTGCGGTATCTGGAGAGCCGCTGTCGTTGTGAAGTTTGTAAAAGTTGTTGTCATTGTGCATGGTTAACTGAGCTTCTATTTCACCAACCGGAAATGAGGGAATATTTAATTTGCGCAGCACGTCGGGGAGAATTGCCTTGATGCGATTAACCATCAGTTCCGAAAATTCCGGGAAGGAGTGAAGTACCATCGAACGGCGGTAGTCGTCGGCATTAGTTGAGGTGCTGGTAGTCACAAACTGTGATTCTTTTGCTAAAACATATTTGATGAGTTTGTTCTTTTCGGCGGCTGTCAAAAAGTTGTCAATTTGGGCGTAGCGAGATATTAAGTCGTCATTTACAGGCGCAGGCGTGGGAATTTCGGCGGGAACTTCGGGGGGAGTTACTACGGAAATTGGTGGCTGCGGTTGCAGTTGCTGCAAGTAAATAGGGGGTTCTGTGACTAATCCTACTAGGTGATCGCCGGGAAAAGAAAGGGCGGAACGCCCATCATCTATGGGAATCTGAAATAAGGTGGAAAAACCGGGTGTTTGTTGGGTGCGATCGACTAATGTTTTGACAAGGCTGTGTAATAATGGTGTGTCGGATTTGAGGGTGACGGTGCACTGATGTCCGCCAGTCAGTAGGATTTTAACTTTTACGTCTTGGGGTTTAATTTGCTGTTGAATTGTAGTCATAGCCGTTAGTTATTAGTAGTCTTTTCTGCTCTCCCCGACAACTAGGCGCGAAGTCGAGGAGCTGGTATTCTGTTTTTTATTCCTAATGCAAAAAGTGACGGATGTCGGTGAAAACCATTGTGATTCCGAGTTGGTTGGCGGCTTCAATGGAATCTCGATCGCGCATACTTCCGCCCGGTTGGACGATCGCAATTATTCCCGCCTCAGCCGCAGTTTTGACTGAATCGTCGAAGGGAAAGAAACCATCGCTGGCCAAAATCGCTCCTTTGCTCTTTTCTCCTGCTTGTTCCAATGCTAGTTTAACCGATCCGACGCGATTCATTTGTCCCGCGCCCACACCGATTGTAGTGCGATCGCGCGTCACAACGATCGCATTAGATTTGACGTGTTTGGCTACTTTCCAAGCAAACAGCAATTCTTCCAACTCTGTCGCCGTCGGCTGTTTCTCAGTAACTGCGCGCCATTTGCTAGTTTCTTCTACTATATTATCTGACTCTTGCACCAGCAAACCGCCTGCAATAATTTTAACAGTTTGTGGCGGCCCTTGAGTCAAATCTGGCAAAATTAATACTCTAACTTTCGCCTTTTTCTTGATAATTTCTTCGGCTTCTGGTTCGCACCCCGGCGCGACGATACATTCTAAAAATGTTTGAGTTAAGGCCGTTGCGGTATCAGCATCAATCGGGCGGTTGAGGGCGACAATTCCGCCGAAAGCTGAGACAGAATCGGTGTCGAAGGCTTTTTGATACGCTTCAGAAATAGTTTTTCCCAAGGCTGTGCCGCAAGGATTTGTATGCTTCAGGATAGCGGCGGCGGGGGTGTCGGGGAATTCTACGATCAGCCGCCTTGCTGCTTCTAAATCTACTAAATTATTGTAGCTTAATTCTTTGCCTTGCAGGATGGTGCTAGTCGTCCAGCCTGTCGGTGTACTTCCGCTTTGATACCAGGTGGCGGCTTGATGGGGATTTTCGCCGTAGCGGAGAGTTTGCAACTCTTTTCCTGATAAATTAAACTGCTCTGGTAGCCCAGATTCTTCAGCAGCGGATTGGCTGCTGAGATAAGTTGCGATCGCGCGATCGTAGTTAGCTGTATGTTTAAATGTTTCCAGCGCACATCTTTGCCGGAACTTTAAGGATGCTTCCCCGTCATTTTGCCGCAGTTCTGCTAAATAAGTATTGTATTGGTCGGGATTGCACAAAACTGTCAAATGAGCGTGGTTTTTGGCTGAAGCTCTCAGCAGGGCCGGCCCGCCGATATCTATCTGCTCAATTGCGTCTGCTATTGTAACCCCTGGTTGAGAAATTGTCTGTTCAAATGGATACAAATTGACTACAACTAGATCGATCGCCCGAATTTGATTTGCGGTTAAATCTGCGAGGTCTTCCGGTACATCCCGGCGCGCTAAAATACCTCCGTGGATTCGTGGGTGAAGTGTTTTGACTCGCCCTCCCAAAATTTCGGGAGAATTGGTATATTCCGCAACTTTTGTGACGGGAATTCCAGCTTGTTTGAGCGCAGTTGCTGTCCCGCCGCTGCTAATTATGTCAAATTCAAATTCTTCTACTAGACTGCGCGCTAAGTCGATTAGTCCGGTTTTATTCGATGTGCTCAGGAGTGCTAGACGTGCCATTGGTTTGAAGTTGCGGTCGCAAAAATAGACACGTTATATTCTATATCAAATCTGGCGGCCGGGAAATGATTGGGTAATTGCTAATTATGAGAATTATTGCAGATTTAAAGATGAGCCCGATTATTTTGAACCGTATTATTAATCAAAATTATATAATTTTTTATACTTGCCAGAGGCTTATAAGTATTTATTACTGGCGCGGGGAGCAGGTTATTTTGTCCCGTGCGACGGGGATTGAAGCTATCTCCAGCCTTCACAGTTCGGCTCGCTACGTAAGTGTCAATGTTGTTTAAATTACTTAAGAAAGCGTAATAGATAATTCCCTCGCGAGGGCTAGAGAATTTTAACGATCTTTTATATAGGATGAATTCTAAAAGTAATGTGCTAGCATCGGGAAGAAATTGTTCTCTCCCTAAATTTTCCGCAAAATTGGGGATCGCAACACCTATCTCTAACAAATAATTTGGTATGGTTTAAATATGTTTTTTCAAGAAGCAGGTTCCGAAAATAACCTCCGTAATATTACCAGTATCCAGACAACAACGGTTACAAATATGACCCCTAGAACAGAGTACCAAGAAATGGCAAAAAAAATAGCTGAGACTTCGACCGAAGCCAACATTTCAGAAGCTTATAGTCTTAGTTTGTGCGAGCTGCAGCAGATGGAGCGAGCGATGGAACAGCTAAGGCAGGATTTGAAAGCTAGCGAAACTCGGTTTCGGAATGTGATCGAAAAAAATGCCGACGGCATAGCAATCGTTAATAAGGGAGGACTTGTCTGTTTTGCGAACCCATCAGCAGAAGCGCTGTTTAACTGCAAAGCAGAGGAACTTTTAGGTCAAGTATTTTTTGGCGAGTTGGTCGTCGAAGGTTCAGCTTGCGACATTGAGATGGACACGGATATTATTCCCCAAGTGGGAAAAACAGAAGCACCAGGAACTCGCGTCGTGCAAACAGAAGTTGAAGCAATTCGCAAGCACAAAGAAAATGCTGTAGTAGAAATGCGGGTGGTGGAAACGGAATGGGAAGGAGAAATGGCTTATTTAGCTACGCTGCGGGACATTACCGATCGCAAGCGGGCAGAAGAAATGCTTTGGTTGTACGATCGAGCTATAGCAGCTACTAGCACCGGAGTTACGATTTCTGACGCCACTCACCCAGAACACCCTATTATTTATTGCAATCCCGCATTTGAAAGCATGACAGGTTATCGGCGGGAGGAAATTCTCGGGAAAAACTGCCAATTTTTGCAGGGAAGCGAGACGGATCCGGTGGCAGTAGAAATAATTCGCAAAGCCTTGCAAACAAGGAGCGAATGCAAGGTAATATTAAAGAATTACCGCAAAGACGGAACCACTTTCTGGAATTGTTTCTCAATATCTCCCGTGCGCGATCGAAGTGGCAAATTAACTCATTTTATTGGCGTACAGAGAGACATCACCCAGAGCAAACAAGCCGAAGAAGCATTGCATAAATCCGAAGCACAAAGCAGAGAACAAGCCGCTCAACTAGCAGCAGCACTTGAGGAACTCAAAGCCACTCATTCCCAATTAGTTCAGAGCGAAAAAATGTCTAGTTTGGGATTGCTAATTGCCGGCGTCGCTCACGAAATAAACAACCCCGTCAGCTTCATTCACGGCAATCTCGCTCATCTCAAAAATTATACTCAAGACTTGTTTCACCACCTCGAACTGTACGAACATCACTATCCTAATCCAGTCGAGGAAATTCAACAGGAAAGAGAAGACAACGACCTCGATTTCTTAGCTGAAGATTTACCTAGAATACTGTCTTCAATGAGCGTTGGGGTGGACCGGATTTGCCAGATTGTTCAGTCGCTGCGGAACTTTTCGCGGCACGACGATTCACAGATGAAACCCGTTAACCTCCACGAAGGGATTGACAGCACGCTGTTAATTCTCAATCACCGTTTGAAAGGAAACGGAGAAAAGCCCCCAATTCAAATTGTAAAAGAATACGGGAATTTGCCGCCTGTTGAGTGTTTCGCCGGCCCGATAAATCAAGTTTTCATGAATATTCTCAGCAATGCGATAGATGCTTTAGAGGAGGCCAGAAGTAAGCAAGCTGGTCAAGGAATGCCAGAAAGTCCCAGCCAGGTTAGGATTTGCACGGAAGTTGTCGGCACGTTTGTAGAAATCAAAATTGCCGACAACGGGCCGGGAATAACCGAGGAAGTCAAGGAGCGGATATTCGATACCTTTTTTACTACCAAACCCATTGGCAAAGGCACGGGAATGGGGTTGTCAATTAGCTACCAAATTATTGTAGAAAGACACAAAGGCGAATTATCTTGTAATTCGGAATTGGGCAATGGCACGGAATTTACTATCAGACTTCCGCTCCAACATTAGCGCCGGGTGCGCCTGCACCTTACCAACGTGAGATCTAGGCCAGGAAGCGAGCGGGACCCTCGCACTCCTAAAAAACGAGGAAAATCGTTTTTTATAGTTCCCAGCCAGAGTCTGGGAACGCATATTTAGAGGCTCGGTCTCCCCAGAGAGAAAATTTCAGGGTGCTCTTCTGCTGACATTACCCGCATAAATAGGGAATTAAAAAACCTCTGCACCATCCAACTTCTTAAAAGTTTCAACCTTAGCCTTCGCCGCTTCCCCGCAAGTCTTCGGCGTCGGAAACATCTTCCCGGGATTCGCCAAACCTTTCGGATTAAACACCTGACGCACCCACTGCATCGTCTCCAAATCTACATCCGAAAACATATCCGGCATAAAACACTTCTTGTCAGCACCGATGCCGTGTTCCCCCGAAAGACTTCCCCCAACTTTCACGCAAAGCCTGAGTATTTCTCCCCCCAACTCTTCCACCTTTTCCAGCGCACCTTTTACCGAGTTATCGTACAGAATCAGCGGGTGCAAATTCCCGTCTCCTGCGTGAAATACATTAGCAATCCGATAACCGTATTTCTCGCTCAAACCCTCAATTTCTTTCAAAACATAAGCCATTTGCGTTCGCGGAATTACCCCGTCTTGCACGTAATAATCAGGGCTCAAATGACCCGCCGCCGCAAAAGCAGCTTTCCGTCCTTTCCAAATTTTTAGGCGCGTTTCCGGGTCGCTTGCTGTGGTGATATTTCGCGCTCCGTTATGCTTGCAAATATCGGCAATTCGCTGTTTGTTTGTGGCAACTTCCACTTCTAAACCGTCGATTTCTATGAGTAGGATTGCCGCCGCATCGCGGGGATAACATCCAGTTGCCACCACATCTTCCACAGCATTGATGCTGATGTTGTCCATGATTTCCATGCCGCCGGGAATAATGCCAGCGCTGATAATATCGGAAACCGATTCCCCCGCGGCTTCTATACTGGCAAAATCCGCTAGGAGAACGCAAATCGATTCCGGCGCTTTGAGAATTCGCAGAGTAACTTCTGTAGCGATGCCTAAAGTGCCTTCGGAACCGACAAATACACCAGTTAAATCGTAACCGGGCATTTCGGGAATTTCGCCACCGACATCGACAATTGAACCGTCGGGCAGTACCAATTTTAATCCTAAAACGTGATTCGTTGTGACTCCGTATTTGAGGCAGTGAACCCCGCCAGAATTTTCGGCAACGTTACCGCCAATCGAACAAACAATTTGACTGGAAGGATCGGGCGCGTAGTAGAAACCGGCGCCGCTAACCGCTTGGGTTACCCAGTTATTAATTACTCCCGGTTGCACGACTACTTGCTGATTTTCTAAGTCTACTTTCAGGATTTTTCGCATCAGGGCAGTGACAATCAGCACGCAGTTTTCTACAGGCAAAGCGCCGCCGGAAAGGCCGGTGCCTGCGCCTCTAGCCACCCAGGGAATTGAGTTGCGATCGCATATTTTGACCAATTGCGCCACTTCCTCCGTAGTTCGAGGCAATACCACCACGGCGGGGCGCTGGCGGTAGCTGGCGAGTCCGTCGCACTCGTAGACAATCAATTCTTCGCGGCGCTGCACGACGCCATTTTTGCCGACTACAGCCTCGAATTCTTTAATAACGGGTTTCCAGTTGCGTTCTGTTTCTACGGCTATCATTAGTTACTTTAATTAGGGAACTATCAATAATATTGTTGCAAACTTTAATAAGTTTAAGCAACTCAGTGTTAAAAAAGTTGATTTTGTACAACCATTATCTTAGGACTTATGAAAAGAAACCCAATTTCTACTATAAATCTTCGGTTTTGTAACGGGGTATCGACGCAGAAACCTGGTTTTTGGACCGTAGACGAACAGGAACCCGGTTTCTGATAATAAATTTTTGGTTTGCCAGCCAAGTATCTGCCAAGAAACCGGGTTTCTACCTCGTCTGGGGCAAGTCCTATATTTTTTTAAGGGTTGCAATATTCACAAAGCGAAGGGTCGGCAGTCTCTCGACCGTCTGGAAATAGTTTTTCTTTAGTATAACCGCAGTTTTTGCATTTATAGATTGCCGATCGCGCTAGCTGAGTCGGAAAATAGCAGAGTCCGCAGGGCAATCCGATTTTCGTCTCAGCAATATCGAATCCCGGCCAACCGCACTCCGGGCAGAATTGCTTGAATTTTTTAACTAAATCGAGAGTTGCATTTTCGATGTTTTTCATCCGAGTTGGATTGTACATCGCCCGCATATCTGTTTCGATGTGAACTCGGCCGGTTGACGATTTTTTTAAGCCTGCTGTCACCGCGTCAAAAAGTTGTTTTTCTGTCCTAATGCCCTTGACAATTTCGCCGTTACCGAGCGCAGCGTCGCCAACTACAACCACCAGTGCGTGCTCGGGAAATCCAGCTTGTTTCGCAAAATCATCTGCTTCTTCTATACTGGAAACTAACTGGTGACTGTAGTTAGTTTCAACCGAGAAATAGTCGCCGATGAGTTCTAGATTGTTGGCTCTATCTAATAAAATTACGATTTCTCTGTTGGCTGGCAGATACGGCATCATTGGGTGAGGGCCGAAAGTACCTTCGCTGGCAAAGGCAAGAGTCTCGCCCGCAATTTCTAGGGCTTTTTGTGCTTTATGGCGAGCCGCTTCTATTTGTGTTCCCAAGCGTTTAACTTCTCTGGTGAAGGTGCCAAAAGTGTCAGTGTCAAGCTCCGCAGGTACTAGGATATTTACACCCAATTCTCGTTCCAAAACGGGAGCCATTACCCGTTCTTTTTGGTGCATGGTAGCAAGAACTGCGGTGCGATCGCTCAATAACTGATGGGGATTCACAGGCTCAGAAATATTAGACATACAGCAGCATCATTTCATAAAAGAAGGCTCAAATATACCCTTTGACTTAAGTTATCAATTCAGCACTCAATCGTCAATCTTAAAAGCGGCTAGTTGCCCCCAGTTACTCCCCCAGCTTGACCTCTGAGTACAAAAATTACTCCCGTCATAATTAGTGCCACACCTACCAACCGCAGTGGCGGCAAAGGCTCGTGAAATATAAGTTTGCCACCTAAAACAGTAAACAAGTAACTAATTGACAGTAAAGGCGAGACTATGCTAATGTTGGCGCGAGACAAAACTACGATAAAGCCGATCGAAGAAACTGCATACAAACACAGACCTGCAACTATCAAAGGCTGAGTTGCCATTGCTAGGACTTTTTCTACTAAATTAGCAGCGCCAATGGGTCCTAATATTTTGGCTCCTGCCTTCAGACTAAATTGACCTAAAACACTGCACAAAATAGCAGCAAGCAAAACTATAAAAACGCTTCTACTCATAAGTTCAGTAACCTATATTACAATCACAACTTGCTGTTCCAAAAAAGCTTAAAAGCTTTAGTTAAGTTTTGTTTAGTTTTCTTCACCACTACTATTTTAAGGATAGATACTGGAAAAGATAAGTATTGTCGATCGCCAGCAACAGTAGAACAAACATATGGCAGAGCAGACTAACACCAGCAGGGAATGCACTCTCGAACTCTCGATACTCATGCCCTGCCTCAACGAGGCAGAAACTTTAGAAATCTGCATCGAGAAAGCGCAGAAGTCCCTGCGCGAACTTGATATTGCCGGCGAGGTAATCATAGCAGACAACGGGAGCACTGACGGTTCTCAAGATATCGCTACCAGAATGGGGGCCCGAGTCGTACCCGTAGCGGCCAAAGGCTACGGCAGCGCCCTTATGGGAGGCATCATCGCAGCGCGCGGAGTCTATATTATCATGGGCGATGCTGACGACAGCTACGACTTTTCCAACCTCGGCCCGTTTGTCGAAAAATTGCGGGGGGGCTGCGATTTAGTCATGGGAAACCGCTTTCAAGGGGGCATCAAACCGGGGGCAATGCCGCCGCTGCACAAATATTTAGGAAATCCGGTGCTGACGTGGGTTGGGAAGCTATTCTTCTCAAGTCCTGCAGGCGACTTTCACTGCGGGTTGCGGGGTTTCAGGAGAGACTCAATTTTGAAACTGGATTTGCAAACAACGGGAATGGAATTTGCTAGCGAAATGGTGGTCAAAGCCTCTCTGTACAAGTTGCGGATAACAGAAGTCCCAACGGTACTCTCTCCGGACGGCCGATCGCGCCCGCCGCACCTGCGAACTTGGCGAGATGGCTGGCGGCACCTCCGATTTTTGCTGCTTTACAGTCCCCGGTGGCTGTTTCTGTATCCCGGTACTGCGCTGATGATTGGGGGTCTAATTGTTAGCATTTGGCTGTTGCCCGGTACTCAAGAAATCGGGGGTATCAGCTTTGATGTACACACGCTGCTTTATAGTGCGATCGCAATTATCGTCGGTTTTCAAGCAGTAACTTTCGCTTTCTTCACCAAAGTTTTCGCCATCAGCGAGAAACTTCTGCCCGAAGACCCCAAACTCAACAAAATATTTCGCTATGTCACCCTCGAGACAGGATTGATGGTCGGAGTCACACTGATATTAATCGGAATAGTTGGCTCGTTCTTATCATTAACTATCTGGAGAGAAACAGCTTTCGGTTCTCTCGACCCTTCTAAAACTCTGCGTTTGGTTATTCCCTCGCTCACTTGCCTAACTGTCGGTTTGCAGATGGTTTTGTCGAGCTTTTTTCTCAGCGTACTAGGCTTAAAGCGCAGGTAAAATAATTAGATGTAAGATTTTGTTACAAATTTCAGCAAACATGATTTAAATTGCCCAAATCCTGTGTTAAATCCGTTGCGAACACTCGGGCTTAAACCAGGTTCTCTGTTGCTCTCAAACCTGAAATTATATGACACTAAATGAAAAAAACTCCAGCGAGTATGTTGGCCCCAAGCTAGGCGGTTTCGCAACTAAACTATCTTGGTACGCCCGCCAAAAAATGTTCGATTTGCTCATGGCATTAGCCAATCCCAACGCCGACACAACCGTGTTGGATGTAGGAGTAACTTCCGACCGCCGCGAAGACTGCAATTTCTTTGAGAAACTTTATCCGCATAAGGACAAAATCACCGCAGTCGGTATGGAAGATGCTGCGTTTTTAGAAGAAGAATATCCAGGTTTAAAATACGTGCGTTCTGATGGATTAAGCTTACCATTTCCCGACAAAAGTTTTGATTTAGTCGTGAGTTTTGCCGTAATCGAACACGTCGGAAGTCGGACTCAGCAACAAGCTTTTGTTCGGGAACTTTGCCGCGTCGGCAAAACTTGCTGCATCACAACTCCCAACCGCTGGTATCCCGTAGAATTCCACACTGCTGTTCCCCTAATACACTGGTTTCCCCCCTCTTGGTTTCGAGCTTTGCTGAAATTGCTCGGCAAGCATTTTTTCGCCAAAGAGGAAAATCTCAACCTTCTATCGGAAAAAGAGGTATTAAAGATGCTACCAGCAGATGCTGAAGTTTATACCAGACATTTCCGGCTGCTCGGTTTGATATCTAATCTCCTCTTTTATGTCGTCATCTAAAAAGTTGCTACTTACGCAGAGTTCCCAAATCCAGCACAAAATTTTCTCCGTCTTCATAGAGCTTTTTTCGAGTTTTTGCAAGTTGCTGCACGTTATCCCGAAAGTCGTGAGAGAGTTGTGATTGCAGGCGAAACCAAGATAACACTTCAGGTCCTAAATTATCTACAAAATCTGCGGGATGATTGAGACTCCAAGACGAATAAGCGATGTATCGAATAGATTTGGAAACTAAATAGTTTGCCAAGGCTTCCGGACCTTTGAATGCAGGCATTCCGGGGGGCAAACTCGCTCCCCCCGGCCAGTCGGCGAGGAAAAGTTGATTGCGTTTAAAATCTAGGATAAAAGGTGTATCTAGCCTGGTTAAAACTGTTTCTCCCTGTGGAATAGACTGTTGCAGTGCTGCATACTGCAACTTTTGCTTAGCGGAAACTAAAGATGGATTCGTTAGTCCGAATTTAATATTTTTCACATAAGCTGAATAAGTACTTTTAGTGAGTTCCCAACGGTAGCTGAGTGTAAGACCTGCACAAAATACAGCGACAATAAAAAAGTTAGCAATCCCGTTTTTATTTAACCCTCCTGTATCAGTCATGGCGAGCATAATTAATATGATAATTGCCGGAAACAGGTGAGAGAATGAATAGCGAAAAGTGTCGGTATTTTCGGTAAGCACGCCTACCACAACTGTTGCTACTAGCGCTGCAACTGTCATAGATAAAGGTGCTTGGCGGTTCGAGAACGAGGATTCTGCGGGTAAATTAGCAAATTTCAGAGGTCGGATACTTAAGCTCAAGCAGCCGAGCAATATCAGTATCAAAATGTAAATACCTCTGAATGCTCCGAGGGCTGTTTTAACAGTTCCCAAGAGTGTCGCACCTGATTTGAAAGTAATGCCGTAGGCGGAGGCGTGATAGCCTTTTCCCAAAATAGGATACAATAAAGTACCTGAAGATTGATACAAAGAAATCATCCAAGGTAGGAGAAATATTCCTACTAATACTGTCGCCAGCCCGAATTCCCATACAACTTTTAGTTTTGTATTTGAACTAAGAAAATAGCAAAGGTAGCTAACTGCAAATACAACAACAGAGGCGGGAATTTGAGTAGATTTTAAAGTACAAATGGCGGCGGAAATTAAAGCGATAATACAAGCATTGGAAACCCAATAGTTGCGGTTTATTTCTTTGCTGTCAAGGATTCTAAACAAACTTAAAAATAAAGCGACAGGCAGCATGATACTTGAAGTGTTTGCCTTGGGTATAGGAATCAAGAGAACCAATAATATTGTAAATATTACTCGCCTAGTCGAGGCTTTATTTTCTTTTAAAAATCCGATAATTAGTCCGATCGTAATTATCAGCGCCAAACTCGGGTCTATGATGTTTAAATTAGTGTCGGAAAGTACGCTGACAATGAAAGTATGGAGAAATGACTGTCCCCCCAAAGATACTATTCTTCTTTCGCTAAAAGGCTCTAGGCCCATCGAACCGAGTTGCAGCATTTTGTGGGGAAATACTAAGTAAGCGTGGTAGTCATCGCTGGTATTAAACCCGTCAGCATACACCATGTTGGCAAAGTTGAGTCTGCCTGTATAAAGCCATCCGGCATATTGGATTAAAATCAAAAAACTAACTACGGCAATGCCTGATAAGATAATTTTATCTTGGCGACATTCTTGAAATAGCTGTGATAGCTTAGTGGCTATTGATTGTCTGTGATTTACCAAATCTACTAGACAATAAATGAGTCCCAAACCTAAAAAAATCAAAATAGTGGTTGGCGAGATATTCCAAGTTGCGTTTAATACACCGCCAATTATAAGGCTGAAAGCTAGACCCCAAGCGGCTCTTTGTCCCCAGTCAACTCGCTGGTTGGGAAACAGGATATGGTTGAGGGCTTTTCCCCAACCTGTGAGCGATAGTAGCAGGCAAATTCCCCAGGAGAATGATATTATGTATGAAATCATTGGTCTCAGATTCTCTTTTTTTAATTGTTAACTTGTAATAAGATTATTTGTCAAGTATTTGCGATTATGCGATAAATCTTTGTCTATCGTACAATACGATGTAAATTTAGTCAATTAGGGAAGCGCTGCAATTGGGAGAATCTCCTGTATGAACCGGGGAGAAGTCTATGATGCTAGACTTGAAGCTGTTGAGGGTTCTGAACAAGGATGAACCCGTCCTGTTATTATGGTTAGTCGAGCTACAATCAATACATATACCCCTGTAGTTTTGGCTATTCCCTGCACTACTTATCAAACTGGTAAACGAGTTTATCCCACTCAGGTATTAATTAAAGCTCCCGACGGTGGGTTAACCAACGATTCTATCGCTATGGCAGATCAAGTACGGGTATTATCTAAATCTCGTTTATTGAGTTTACGAGGAATGCTTAGTGATGAAGCAATACTTGTGCTGAATCAAGCTTTATTAATTGCCTTGGATTTGCCTGGTCAAGTTTAATTGCACTTTGGGAAGATCAGGGCGATCGCACTTTGGGAAGAAATGGGCGATCGCACTTTGGGGAAGATAAGGGCGATCGCACTTCCTTCGATCCTAAATTGCTATAATAACAGTCAGCTAAAAAATCTTAATGAAAAATCTATGTCTACTTACAGCGCGGTACTGACTCAGGTTCTAAGACTTGCACCAGATGAGCAACTGCGACTCATCTCTGAATTATTAGTATATGTTCGTCACCGGGTTCAGGCTAAACCTAAGCGGAGTATTTTAGAATTGGAAGGGTTGGGTGAGGAAATTTGGAATGGGATTGATGCTCAAGAATATGTGAATCAGGAACGAGATTCATGGAATGGATAGCTCAGTTACAGGGAAAAGTCGTGGGATTAGACACCGCGCCTTTGATTTACTTTATGGAGCAAAATCCAAACTATCTAGAGATGATGCGGCTGTTCTTTAGATCGTTCGATCGCGGTGATTTTAGGATGGTGACATCAACAGTAACGCTGGTAGAAGTGCTAGTTCATCCCCTGCGACAGGGAAACACGATCTTGGCTCAAGAATATCGTGAAATATTGCTCAATCAAGAAAGTTTAACAGTTGTTGAATTAACTCCAGATATTGCTGAAACAGCGGCCCAACTTAGAGCAAGTTACAATTTGCGATCGCCCGATTCTATTCAAATGGCTACAGCTATCCGTGAGGGTGCTTCGTTTTTCTTGACAAATGATGCGCGGTTGCCTTCTTTGCCGGGGTTAACGGTTTTAGTGTTGGAGAATTTGAGAAATTGAGGGATTATTTTTGGATGGGAAGAGAGGGGCGATCGCACTTTGGGAAGATAAGGGCGATCGCACTTCCTTCGATCCTAAATTGCTATAATAACAGTCACCCCAAAAATCTCAACATAAGGCCTATGTCTACTTACAGCGAGGTACTGAGTCAGGCTCAAAATCTCACTCTTGAAGAGCAACAGCAACTGTTAGAAGTATTGTCAGCATTGGTTCGCGATCGCGTAACAACCCAAACTCAGGGTAAACGATCGGAAATTGATGCAGCACTGATTGAAATGGTACAAGATCCAGAGTATCAAGCTCAAGTGCTACAGATGGAGGCTGAGTTTGCGGTAGCGAGTTGGGAAGCCTTGCAATTGGGAGAATCTCCTGTATGAACCGGGGAGAAGTCTATGATGCTAGACTTGAACCTGTTGAGGGTTCTGAACAAGGAGGAACCCGTCCTGTTATCATCGTTAGTCGAGCTACAATCAATACATATAGTCCTGTAGTTTTGGCTATTCCCTGCACTACTTATCAAACTGGTAAACGAGTTTATCCCACTCAGGTATTAATTAAAGCTCCCGACGGTGGGTTAACCAACGATTCTATCGCTATGGCAGATCAAGTACGGGTATTATCTAAATCTCGTTTATTGAGTTTACGAGGAATGCTTAGTGATGAAGCAATACTTCTGCTGAATCAAGCTTTATTAATTGCGTTGGATTTGCCTGGTCAAGTTTAATTGCACTTGAGGAATATCAGGGCGATCGCACTTTGGGAAGATAAGGGCGATCGCACTTTGGGAAGATAAGGGCGATCGCTTTTCCCAGAATTCCCAATTGAGATATAATATAGAGCAAGTAAAAAAAATTAACTAAATTTTGTGTAATACCAATTTTCAAAAATCATGCAACAGTAGCTAGGGCTGACAAAATGTAATCCCATCCAGTTATAGATGCTATT
>NZ_JAUBVJ010000133.1:0-16888 GCF_036702785.1 Microcoleus sp. AR_TQ3_B6
AACCCAAGGGGGGTTGGATTGGCTATTGACGGACTGATTACCGTGATTCCCCAATCAACGAATCGCACGAGCTTTAAAAACGGGATGACCCACCGCTCTATTTTTTATGTTGATAGCTGCATTGCGATCGCGGTCAAGACTACATCCACAATTCGGACAGTCGTGCCATCTTTCATGCAGCTTTTTGGGTACTTTTTCACCACAACCAGAACAATCTTGTGAAGTATTGTAGGCACTTACTGGGACTACCAACTTTCCCAGCATTTACGGCTTTATTTGTTAGTATCGACTATTGCTTGACCACCCAGCATCCAACACAGATTTAGCTAGCTTTGTACGAGCAACTCCCTTGACATTCAAATCTTCAAGTGCAACAACATCATATTTTTTCAAGAGGCTGTTGGCAGTTTTAAAATGAAAGTTTTTACGTTTATCCGCTACTTTTTTATGGCACTTTCCTAGTTGTTTAACTGCTTTTTGCCTGCGGTTGCTGCCTTTTTTACGACGCGAGACTCGCTTCTGAATAGTTCGCAGGCGTTTTTGAGCTTTGCGGTAATGTTGAGGAATTGCCACAGTCTCGCCTTCTGATGTTGTCAATAAATCCTTCAGACCCATGTCAATTCCAGCAATTTTTTGAGGATTGAAATCTGGTTTAATCTCATGGACTGTTGAATCTTCCAAACTGAGAGTGACATAGTAACCATCAGCCTTTTTGGTAATAGAGACGGTTTTGATTTTGAATCCATCAGGTAGGTCACGGTGTAAAACAACTTTAACTTTTCCGAGCATCGGCAAGTTGATTAAGTTATTTTGTAGACAGCCGTCTTTAATTTGAGGATAAGTAAATGTGCGATAACGACTGCGTGGTTTAAATCTCGGTCTACCGCTACGTTTTCCGCTGCTATCACCTTTTAAAAAACGATCAAAAGTTACCTTGACTCGCTTAACTACATCTTGGAGGACTTGAGAATAAATCCCCACATACCAAGGGTGAGTTTTCTTGAGCTGAGGTAACGTCTTTTTGTCGGGTAGGAAGGCATACGTCACCGTATCCTTCCCCCCTAAGAACCGTACTTGACAGTTACCCATCATACGGCTCAAGCATCCTCAACCTTTCGATTTTGCTTTCCATGCACCGATTTGTGGCATTCTTGATGTAGGTGTAGTAGATTTTTGAGAGTTCCTTTTCCACCGTCTTTTACTGCCACTTTATGGTGCGTGTGTAGTTTTTCGCCATTGAACAGGTGTTCATTACATTCTGGACATTTCCAGTTTTGGTTGACTGCCACACAGTAGTCTCTTGAGCCTTTTGCTCAATATTCTCTACCGTGTTTGGTCATCCTGTCTGTCCAGTATGCTTTTAGCTCTGGATTATCGGGTGTTGCTTTATCCTTGACTTTGATCGGACTCTACATAACCTGCTTTCAACCATTGTTTGATTAACTCTTTACCTGGTATTTCTCCTATGGCTTTGAGTATGAAGTCATGGTTGATATTGTCAAAAGCGCCCTTGATATCCGCATCTAGAACCCAAACGTGTCCACCGTTCGAGTTCAGGCGTATCCAACTCTGTTCTATGGCATCGTGACAGCTTCTACCAGATCGAAAGCCGTAACTATTCGCTTCAAATCTTGCCTCCCAGGTTGGTTCTAGAGCGTTCTTGACAATTGCTTGAGCGATTCTGTCTCGGATGGTTGGGATACCCAATGGTCTTTGTTTTCCATTCGCTTTTGGAATGTATACCCTTCTAGTGGGGCGAGCTTTCCATATTGCGTATCCTTGGAAATCCTTTATGAGTTTTACCCTGTTGTCGCCTGTTAGAGCTACTTCTTTATCGACGCCCGGAGTTTTCTTTCCTGCGTTTTCTTGGGTTACTCTTCTTACGCTCAAGAGCAGGTTGGCTTGGCTACGTAGCATCAGTTTTGTAAGGCTTCTAACCTTATTCCACTGTTTTGTTTGGGTTGCTTGAAAGATTCTTTGTCTCAAGTTCCTGACCAGAATTTTCTGTCTTTCCCAGTCGATGCTGTTCCAGTCAGTTAGTTCTCGTCCTTTGGTTCCGATTTGGTTGCCCAATCTATCTTTCACCTTAGTTTGGTTCTCTTACTTTTGTTTCTGTCCTGGATACCTGCCGGAAGTCTGCCGTCTTTCGACTGAGGCAAATTTTGAACCCCTATCCCAAGCATTACCAAGGGTATTCGCTTTATCCGGCATCCTTTACCCTCTGAATAGTTCCGCTTTCCTTACGGTTAGCCTACTCTGGTTTTCGACCAGTTCCAGAGAATTCATAGGGCTTGCTGTAGTTCCATGTGTTTGAGATTCAACTGATTTGGGTTCCACCTATTCTCCGGTGATTCTTTATCCTGCCTCTCATAAAAAACACAAAGTTTATGAGCTTAATCGCTGTACCTTTTGGTCAGAGTGTGTCATCCTCATTTCACTCTTTCTACTTAACGAAGATTCAGACAGTGGTTACTTGTTGTTAACCCGTATCGGTCTTCCCCTTGCTCCATTCAGGTTGAGGCTACCTTATTGGCTACTTTCGTGGTCTGCATTCCATTGGATTCATTACTTACTACCAATGTGACCGGACTCTAATGAGTGTTTTACTTGGGGACATCGGGACAGAAACCGAAGGGAAAGACGGCTCTCCACTCAATTTGTGATGGTTATTTAACCATCTAACACGCGACTTCTACATCGCACCTGGGTGTAATAATTGGGATTGTCTCGCAGTTCAGGTAAATGGCAAACTAGCGGACACGCATTGATAGGAGAGCGGTTTTGTTCGTACCAGTTGAATCGATCTGCCAACAAATAGTTGTAGTGTGCACATAACATTGACAGCCATCTGTCAATCTCAATGGCTTGTAATTTTGTTGGACGTAATCGATTCTGGTAAGAAGTTTTCATTAAGCTGTGAATGTTTGATTGCAGTCGCTACTTATCAATTAGTGACTGTTAATATACTTGAATACGTTGCTTGATGTCAAGTTCATGAGTGAATACTTTATTTATACAATCAGCGAGGTTTCTACCAGCAAGTGTTAATTTTTATTGCCAAATCTCAACTGGTGACAGAAATGTTTAAAAAGGTGTATTGAAAAAAGTCGAATAAAATAATTTGTTCGTCTCGTCATCCACCCGCCCACCGCTCAAAACATAGTTTTGAATTGGTTGACGGGTGGAATCCTCACCTCACCGCGCCTTTCATCCCACACTAATCGAAGCGATATAGTGTGGGGATTCCCGTGTGTTTAGCTAAGAACCCCGGTCTTTCAGACCGGGGATGAAAGCTAGTGGTAGCTTTTAAGCTGCAAGTCAAAGCCACAAACATTTTTAGCTCTTTTTTGACACCTCTTACAAAAAATAGTATAATTTTGTAGGAAGTAATTTATCGCGTGTTAACTCTAACTTACGAGTACAAGCTAGCGCCCACGCATGAGCAAGTACAGAAGATGGATCACACAATAAATGTGTGTCGAAAAGTATGGAATTTTGCCTGGCGCGAACGCAAAGATTGGCTCAATTCTCGAAAGTGTCCAGTTAATGCTTGTTCAATCACATCAGAATACATTATTCGGTCAGATACTCCCTACCCCAACTACTTTGAGCAGGCCAAGTCTTTGACCCTGGCGAAAAAACAGTAT
Organism: Microcoleus sp. AR_TQ3_B6; assembly: GCF_036702785.1. NCBI lineage: Bacteria > Bacillati > Cyanobacteriota > Cyanophyceae > Oscillatoriales > Microcoleaceae > Microcoleus > Microcoleus sp. AR_TQ3_B6. Next base: position 3,648 of record NZ_JAUBVJ010000133.1, read on the forward strand.
CCCGAACTTGCGACTGTCAACGCTCAAGTTCTGCAACAGGTTTTGAGAAAGCTTGAAACAGCATTTGTTGACATGAAGCGTAAAGGGATGGGTTTCCCTAGATTTAAGAACAGATATAGACTGCGGTCGTTTGTTTATCCTCAATTGGGAAAAGGTCAATTAGTAAAAGGCAATCAAATCAAGTTGCTCAGTTGGGATGGATAAAGTATGTCAAATCACGGGAGATTCCTGATGGGTTTGTTGTGAAACAGGCTCGAATAGTCAGCAAAGCAACAGGTTACTTCATGATGCTTGCGCTGGAATGTGATGTTAATGTACGATTACCTGTGCCTTCTGGTCATGCAGTAGGGATAGATTTGGGACTAGACCAATTCTTAGCAACATCGGATTGTAAATTAGTTGCTAGACCCAAGTTTTTCCAAACCAAGCACCGCCAGCTTAAATTGCTGCAACGCAGGTTGAAAAACCAAAAGAAAGGGTCGAACAACCGCCACAAACTAAATAAAAAAATAGCTTCGCTACATCAAAACATTACAGACACTAGAAAAGATTGGCAATTCAAACTGGCTAATCATCTGTGCGACCAAGCTGGAATGATATTTGTTGAAGATATCGATTTCAGGGTTTGGGCGAAAGGGATGTTTTCAAAGCACACGCTTGATGCTGGATTTGGTCAATTTATATCGATCTTGCAATGGGTATGCTGGAAACGTGGCGTTTATTTTGACAAGGTGAATAAAGATTTCACTTCGCAAGTATGCCCACAGTGCGATACTCACACCGGCAGAAAAGAACTTGAAGAACGAGTTCATCATTGCCGTGAGTGTGGATACACAACCCATAGAGATGTAGCAGCAGCTCAAGCGATCCGTAATCGCGGATTGTCCGAGGAGAGACGCTTCTTGGACATTAAACAAAATGCCTGTGGAGATGGTCGGACGGGGACTGGCAACAGTCTAGTTAAGAATCGACGAGACAGGAAGAAAGGTTGCGAAGCACGGATGAAAGCCTGCCTCGTAACGTCTTTTGAGAATCCCCGCGCATTCATGCCGGGAAGTACGTCAACAAAATAATTTTTCCTAATGTCTAATAGCCGTTTCAAAAAATGATGCAACTGTAGGGCGGCGATCGAAACCCATACAGAATCCGTTATTCCCAATTCTTGAATTCTTTAATCTAAAATGGTATAACTTACTGTTTCCGCATCTGTGCGATCGTCTAAACTTTAACTACTGCAAAATGTTTGTCAATGATGGCTGGAATTTCTGCAGGTGCAATGCGGCTGTAGCGAGTTTTGTCCGGCATCACAACTATATTTGGGCCCGCTTTGCACTGTTTGAGACATCCGGTTCCCTGAACTGTCACTTGGTCTTCTAAACCGCGCGAATTCAAAGCATTTTCTAAAGCTTTACAGACTCCTCCAGCGCCCCGCTTCACGCAGTCTGATTTTTGACATACTAATATTTTGGTTTGGGTTTTTGCCGGAGCTTTTACAGTTTGAGCTGCTGCGCCAGAGGTGAATTCGCTTTTGGCAATAGCGCGGGCGTCGGATGTCAATACCGCCACAGGCAGATTGGTGGAGTCGAGCTGTTCTGGCGATCGATCTTTCTGACCTTGAGCTAGCTTGAGGCTGCGAGCTTTAAGTTTTATTTTACCGTTCTTCAAATTGAGTTCTTTCTCACCTACAACTTGAACTTTCAAGCCTGGCGTCAAAACAGGTAACAGAAATGACCGCAATTCCTTGCAAAGTTTAACAAGATATTCTACTCCCCGATCGCTGCTAATTCGCAAATATTTAAGTTTGCAGCCATCTTCAACAATCAGGCCGAGGATTTCTCCCTCTAAACTGAATTCAGAAACTTGCTTGCCAGATTTATACATTGTTATGACTCCTTTAAATCCGTTACATCCGTTACATCTTCTACACTGCTGGTTGCCGAACTTCTTTCTACCTTTATCCAATTTGCCAGCAGCACTCCAGCCACTGCACCAGTTCGCTTCGAGGGGCACTGACTTGCCTCAACACGCTCATTAACTGAGCCGCTTGTTTGACAGTGTTGACTTTTGCCCTCAAAGGTTGGTCAACTTCACACCAGCAGGGAATTTCTAGCTCTTGCAAGCGTTTGTAAACTTGCCATCTATCTAGCCAACTAACTTGCACAATGTCACAAACTTCTAATTCTGGCTCTGCTGGATTCATTTTTTGACAACAGTAATAATTTGCATTAATTTTTGATCCTGACCGATCGCCCGCAGAAGTTAAAAGCTAGATTTCCCAAGAAAATCAAGGATGATCAAAAGCCCTTCCTGAAAAAATCTGCCTTTTGCCCAATACCTTCTGCCTTCAGAAGGTAGGCCCCGCTTTCAGGAAGCGTTCCAAACGAGAATCTTTTTAAAGCATAACCCAACTGCTAATAATTCTCAATAGGTTTAGAAAAAAATTTTCCTACTCTAGAAAATCTTCCACTATCGAGGCAGACCCTGCTTGACTGGTAAATCTACGGTGCTAGACTGACTATATTGGCAACAAAACTGCCTATTGAGAGGAGAACACCCATGCCTGAGACTCAGAGTGCATTGAGACCGTTTGGCCACATAGCCGACAACCCAGTTCTACTGGAACATTCAGTCACAGCACCGATTTGTGAAGGGATGAACGCGCTGCTGGCCAGTTTTCAGGCTCTCTACCTGCAATATCAAAAACATCATTTTGTGGTGGAAGGGGCAGAATTTTACTCCTTGCACCAATTCTTTGAAGAAAGCTACGGAGAAGCTCAAGATAGCGTCCACGAGTTGGGCGAACGCTTAAACGGGTTGGGCGGCATACCAGCAGCTAGCTTTAGCAAGTTAGCCGAGCTGTGCTGTTTTGAGCCGGAAGCCGACGGCGTATATTCCTGCCGCCAAATGCTAGAACACGATTTAATTGCGGAGCAAGCTATCCTCGGTTTGCTGCGGCGTCAAGCAGGACAAGCAGAAAGTTTGGGCGATAGAGCAACGCGCTACCTCTACGAAAAAATCCTGCTAAAAACAGAAGAGCGAGCTTATCACATTTCCCACTTCCTCGCCCCCGACACCTTAGTGCAATTGAACTTGAACTAACAACCTGTTTGTAGTAACTCGGCGGTTGAAACCGCTGGTTGTCAAACCATGTCCCTCTCGCTCGAGACTAAGAAATAAGCCGGATTTGGTACTATATCTAAAAAAACGCCAGCAGGTAGAAAAATGCTGGCGTTTTTATACAATGTAAAAAGGGAAAAACTGCGGTTGTGCTAGTAAAAAAGGTGCAATTTGGGATGGGTTAGCTCTACGTCTTTTTCCTTTTACTGCCCACCGCCCATCGAGCAGCCACCAGCCATAAAGCAGTACCAGCAAGGGTTGCAGGCTCGGGAACCGGTTCTGGTTCTGCAGCAGTAACTTTAGCAAAAAGCAAAGCTTGATTCGTTCCCCCTTCCTGAGAGATAAACTGATTGATAGGGACGCCGCCCGGAGTGAGGCTGAAACCTAACAACTGCAAAGTGTAACCAATTCCCGCGACGGAAAACGGGTTCGACAGTGAAGTTTCGGAAATAGAAATTTTGTCGGCACAAGGAGTGATGCTGAAATAAGCACAACTACCCTGATTCGGAGTTTCCTCAATCTGCAAGTTTAAATTAAAAGATTGAGTCGCAACCGGATTGTCAAAGTTTAAAGAGAGGCTTAAATTAACTGCGGAAGCTGCTGTGCCCCCTAAAATAACATTGTTAAAATGGCGCAATTGCCCGACTTGGAATATTTCACCGAGTCCAAAGGTTGACGGACCCACTCCTGTAAATCCCAGTCCGCTTGTTTGGTTGGTACCGCCACCATCCGGTGGAATGCCCCAGCGTACTTGGGTTTCGCTAGCGACAGTCTGGTAAACAATCCCGCTACCGCCAACAGTCTGATTCCAACTGCCGGAAGATAGATTTAAAGATATAGCTCCCGCTTGAGGGGCAATACCAAATACTAAAGCAGCACTAGCTGTTGATAATTTAAAAAGACTAAACTTTGTTAAATTCATGGCAGTACCTTAAGTTATTTGTGCTCTGGCTTGTTTAAAATTACTAAATTGGCGCTCGCGTCTATCCTTTAAATACCTTGCTTTACGACATCTTTAAACGTACTCGCTTCTCATCCGTAAAATACTTAATTAATCAACAGAGGATACAAAGAAACACAAAAAAACGAGCGATCGAGTTTGATATTTTTAGATCTATAAAAAACGCGATCGGTTAAACACCAAGCAGCGTTTTTATATAATGTGAGGTTAAAATTTGAGAACTCCGGCTTCTCGAAGAAGTCGGAGTTCTAGGGGAGTTATCGAGGGACGAATTAAGGCGCTAAAGCATTGCCGCGCAACAAGCTACCAATGGTTTTCGCAGTAATCTTCATCTGCACGAAAGGATTGGCCGGTACTACTGTCTTATACAAGTAGCTATCGAATGTGAGCTTCTGCACGTCGCGATCGGCACACATTTCCACAAAAGCTTCGCGAGTAGCATCGGAACGGTAAAACACGCGCTGCAAAATGTCAAGAACTTTGTAAGTAATGCCGTAGGCTTTATCCCACCGCTTCAAGTAAACCTTAATTTCCTCTTCAGTCGGAATGCGCGCGCCTTTATTGGAAATCTCAACAATAGTTTCGGCGCACATCCGGCCAGACTTGGCGGCAAAATAGATACCTTCGCCGGAAGACTTGGTAACGTAGCCGGCGGCGTCGCCTACGAGAGCAACTCGGCCGACAACCCGCCGGGGACGCGGATGTTCCGGGATGGGGTGAGCTTCCACTTTAATAATCTCACCGCCGAGGAGTTTTTTGGCAGCGCGGGCGCGGACTCCTGCTTGCAGCTTTTTGATGGTGGCTTGATTGACTTTCATCGTGCCGGTACCGACGGCTACGTGGTCGTATTTGGGGAACACCCAAGCGTAGAAATCGGTAGATACGTCGTCGCCGACGTACATTTCGGCTAAGTCTTCGTAGTAAGCCATTTTATCTTCTGGCAGGCGGATGCGCTCTTGGAAGGCGATCGCATAATTGTAGTCGCCAGCGTCGATTGCCTTTGCTACGCGGGAGTTAGCACCGTCAGCCCCAATTACCAAATCCACTTTCAGAGTTTTTTGAATTCCTATGGCGCTGCCGTCGGAGTGGTCGGCATAGTGGAGAATGTAGGGGTCTGTGTTGTTTGAAGGAATGTCTAATGTGTGAACGGTGCCGTTAATCAGTTTTGCACCCAACGAAGCGGCGCGATCGCGCAGGAAGCCGTCGAGCACTTCGCGGCGGCACATACCGATATATTCGTGTGCGTTTTCGATATTGATGTCCACCTCTACGTTGGAGGGGGAGATCATTTTCATTTTTCTGACTTGGCGGTCTATTATATGTGGCGGCAAGTCAAATTCGCTGACCATGCACAGGGGAATCGCCCCACCGCAGGGTTTGGCGTTGTCTAATTTACGCTCGAATAGGTATGTTTCGATGCCTGCTTTTACCAGTGTTTCGGCGGCGGAAGAACCCGCAGGGCCTGAACCTACTACTGCAACCCTTAGTGTCAAAGCTTTTCTCTCCAGTTTTTTTCTATAGGCTTTACTCAGGTGTGATGGTATCACGGACTTTGGATGGGGTAGGCGTTCGGGCCGGAGATTTCAATGAAATGAAACAGAGCTTAACAGTTCGATACGAAAATCGGGTTTGGGGTACTCGTTTCGATCGAATTTATTAAATTTTTAAGTGCTTTGGAACAGAGATAGACGTTGATGTGCGATCGAACATCTGGCAGGACATATCCTATGATGCGTCGCCTCCTTTCATCTGCAAGGCGCGATCGAACTTTTCACAGCGACGCACCATACCAAATACCTGTAGGGGCGGGTTTTACCAACCATCTGCGCCTCAAATCAATAATCTCGCAAACCCGCCCCTCTCTAGCTTGATGTGATGTCCGATCGGGATACTCGGTTAGAAACTATGCAATAAGTTACATTTAAGTAGTTCCACTTAGGTCTAAAATTCTTATGCTCGGTAATTTTCAACAAAGCAACCTGCGGATTGAGCTGGAAGCTTCCGAAACAGCGATTAGGGACAGCTTATTGCGTCCGAGTCAATTGCAGCAGTGGCTGTGGCCGCAGCAGTTCTCTAGCGGTTTGCCGGAAGAATTTTCTCAAGGTTTGACGTTTACGAGTTGGTTGGGCCCCGTGGCAGTTCAGCATCACGTTGATATTGCTGAGCAGAATTGTCTGCGACTGTTATTGAGTCAGGGAATTGACGGATTCCACGAGTGGTATTGGGGCGACGGTTGGGTGCAGTCTCGGTTGGAGGGAGTGTCGCTGCTGCCACTGAATTTGGGGCAAACCGCTAGTTTACTGCGGCTGCGGGAGTTTGTAGCCGGGAAGGGTAAGGGGAAGTAGATAAATGACTCTCTAAAATCATTAGAACAAAGTCTGGTAATCCTGCATAGCAAGGAAAAATTCTAAACAGTTTTAGGGGTAAAAAAGCGTTATAATCAGGGCTAAAATACCAGAATACCCCGAAATGATTGGAGAGCTTTGTAGATGAGGACACGCTATTTATTACAATAGCGATATCTGCTTTACATCAGGGTGTTATTGAATCTTTCGGTATCAGAAGTTGGGCCCGTATCTTTCCCCACAGATTTGTATCGCTGGCGAGGAAAAACTTTTTTAGAGGCGGTCTCAAAATCTGTATAAGAGACCACAGGTTGTCTGTAAACTGCAGCTAGGGCATCCCACAAACCTCTAGCACCAGCTTCAACTCTACTTGCTATCTACAGCCCTAGAATTTCTTTGGTTAAGGCATCAATCGCCAGCTCTTTCCACCGCTTGTTACCCTTATAGCCTACAAACGACCACATTTCATTAGATTGGCTCCTTAGCTTGCCTTTTTTTTACTTTACTTGAACTTGCCGGAGGACGGATGCTAATTGTTGAAAAAAACATAGTATTGCAACCAGCGAGGGGACACCCCCGTCACTTTGGCAATCCCGGCTCAAGATATTTTTTCTTGCTAAAGCCGATAGATCAATTCTTTTGTTTCTTCTGAAATCGGTTGATGTCTGGGGTTTTAAACAAACTGCCTGTGACAATCTCTACATTTAAAGTTTTGGTTTCCGCTGTGGGTGGGACCATTTGTAACGCTGTTTGGAGAACCGCAACGAAGACAATTCATGGAATTGAGAATTAACAATGCTTAGATACGTACCATTATAGCTCCTTACCATTACTATGCCACACTACCTGAAAGCCACGAGCTGCTCAAAAACTAACAGTTTGTGATCAAACACAATTTGTTCCTTTCTAATTCCTTTCTAAAGCGTTATTCTAGACACAACGAATCGGGTGCGTTTTGACTTCGCGTTAATTTTTACCCTAAAAATAAATATGCTCTCCATTCCAGGCATTGCCGTCCAGACACTTCTCTATGAAAGTGCCAACTCTCTGGTTTACCGGGCGATTCGGGAAGCAGATAACCAACCGCTCATCCTCAAACTTCTCAAAGAGAGCTATCCCACACCTCAAGAATTGCTACGCTACCGCACCGAATATCGCATCACCCGAGAATTGAAAGAGGCGGGAGTCGTGCAAGTTTATGACTTGCAAAAATACCAAAACAGCCTCGTGATGTTTGTCGAGGACTTTGGCGGCCAATCCTTGAAAATATTGATGCAGCAGCGAAAGTTTAGCCTCAAGGAATTTCTGTTTGTTGCTTCCACCACAACTGAAATTTTAGGGCAAATTCACAGGGCCAACATCATTCACAAAGATATTAACCCTTCTAACATAGTATTCAATCCAGCGACGGGGCAGATAAAACTAATCGACTTTGGCATTTCCACTCAGCTAACGCGAGAAACGCCGAGCCTCAAAAACCCCAACGTTTTAGAAGGCACCCTCGCTTACATCTCCCCGGAACAAACTGGGAGGATGAATCGCGCTCTCGATTACCGCAGTGACTTTTACTCCCTCGGCGTCACCTTCTACGAATTGCTGACAGGAAAACTGCCTTTTGAGACAGAAGATGCTTTAGAGTTGGTTCACTGGCACATTGCTAGACAGCCAATTCCTCCCCACGAAATCGAGCCGACAATTCCCCTAATTGTATCTCAAATAGTCAGTAAATTGATGGCGAAAAATGCCGAAAACCGCTATCAAACTGCCGGGGGGCTAAAGCACGATTTAGATAAGTGTCTGGTGCAATTACAAGAAACGGATAACATAGAAGAATTTGAGTTGGGAACGCGGGATATTACAGACCGTTTCCTGATTCCAGAAAAGTTATACGGCCGAGAAACTGAAGTCGATCATCTATTAGCAGCCTTTGAGCGAGTCAGTACAGGTAGCGCCGAAATGATGCTGGTGGCTGGCTTTTCTGGGATTGGTAAAACCTCCGTAGTGAACGAAGTCCACAAGCCGATAGCCAAACAGCGGGGCTATTTTATAAAAGGCAAATACGACCAATTCCAGCGCAATATTCCTTTTAGTGCATTTGTGCAAGCATTTCGGGAATTAATGGGGCAATTATTATCAGAAAGTGATGCTCAATTACAAACATGGAAAACCCGAATTCTGACAGCCGTGGGCGACAGCGGGCAAGTGCTAATTGAGGTAATTCCTGAATTAGAATGGATTATTGGCGCTCAACCTCCTGCACTAGAACTGTCTGGAAGTGCCGTCCAAAATCGCTTTAATTTGCTGATGGAAAAGTTTGTGCAAGTATTTACTACTACTTCACATCCCTTAGTGATATTTTTGGATGATTTGCAGTGGGCGGATTTGGCATCCCTGAAGTTGCTACAACTGTTAATGCAGGATAGGGGGCATCTGTTAGTGTTAGGTGCTTATCGGGATAATGAGGTGTGCGCTGCTCATCCGTTTATGTTGACCGTGGATGAGATTGTTAAGTCTGGGGCAGTGGTGAATACTATTACCCTGGAACCGTTGAGTTTAGGAAATCTCAATCAGTTGGTAGCAGATACGCTGATTTGCGATTTATCCTCTTCTCAACCTTTGACAGAATTGGTTTATCAAAAAACCAAAGGTAATCCCTTTTTCTCTACTCAATTCATCAAGTCGCTTTATGAAGATGGTCAAATTATCTTTGACTGGGATGTAGGGCATTGGCAGTGCGATATTGCTCAAGTTAGATTTGCGGACGCCTCGGATGTGGTGGAGTTTATGGCGGCGCAATTGCAGAAATTGCCCGGAGAAACTCAGGAGGTGCTCAAACTTGCCGCCTGCATAGGGGCGCAGTTTGATTTAGATACCTTGGCAATAGTCAGCGAAGAATTACCCGAAAAAACGGCATCAGCATTATGGAAAGCCTTGCAAGAAGGACTTATTTTACTGGTTGCAGAAGGCTATGACTTCCTTCAAACAGATGTTCAATCCCCTACTGAGTCTGTTGCGAATTCCACTTATAAGTTCCTGCACGATCGCGTCCAACAAGCGGCTTATTCATTGATTCCAAACGACCAAAAGAAAGCCACTCATCTCAAGATTGGACAGTTAATGCTACAAAATTATTCGGAGATAGAAACAGAAGAAAAAATCTTTGATATTGTGGGGCATTTAAATCAAGGACTTGAGTTGATTGATCGAGTAAGCGAACGAGAAGCCTTAGCCCAACTTAACTTGGCAGCCGGTTGTAAAGCCAGAAGTTCTACAGCCTACGCTGCGGCAAAAGTCTATCTGCAAATAGGGATGGATTTACTGACAGCAAACTGCTGGCAAAATCAATATGAATTGACCCTGAATCTCTATGTTGCTGCTGCTGAAATTGCCTATTTGAATGGTGACTTTGATGGTATGCAGCAGAGGGCAGCACAGGTTTTGCAAAAAGCCCAAACAATTTTAGATCGAGTTAAAATTTACGAAATTCAAATTGCCGCTCAGACAGCCCAGAGCAAGGTGTTAGAAACGATCGCCGTAGCAAGAGACGCACTCTTACAATTGGGGATTGAACTCCCTGGCGAACCTGATGAAGCCAAAATTGGCAAAGCGCTACAAGCCCTTGCGGGCCAACTAAGCGGCAGAAAGATTGAGGAACTGGTTGACTTACCTGTGATGACAAATCCACAGACTCAGGCAGCTATGCAACTGTCTGGTATGATATTCCCACCCATTTTCCAGGGAATGCCGGGTTTGCTTCCCCTGCTGAGCTCCACGATGGTGAGTTTATCGCTGCAATTTGGGAATGCACCCGCCTCGACTGTGGGGTATGCGATGCACGGGATGGTTTTATGTGCCTTTTTACAAGAGGTGGAAACCGGCTATGACTTTGGGCAATTGGCACTCTCATTGCTCGATAGGTTCAATGTACCCGAATTCAAGTCTATAATTCTGCTTTTGTTTGGTGGTTGGATTCAGCATCGCCAAGAATCTCTCTTGGCAACGATACCGACGCTGAAAGAGGGCTATAGGTTGGGCATGGAAACAGGCGACTTTGTAGACGCTGGCTACAACATATATATTTGTTTTTATACCCATTTATTCGCTGGGGTAGAACTAGACACTTGGGAAGCAGAAATAGCAGGTTACAGGGTTCTCATGGCGCAGTTAAAACAATATTCTGCTCAGGTTTATTTGGATATGATTCAGCAGACAGTTCAGAACTTGAGGGAAACCCGTATTCGGCCGGATTTGTTAATAGGCTCTGCCTACGATGAAACGGTGATGATTCCCAAGCACTATCAGGATAGTGAATTCACGGCGATTGCTTGTGCCTGCATCTACAAACTGCTGCTTGCTTACTGCTATGGGAACTACACGGCGGCCCTAGACCACATTACCCAAGTCAAACAGTATTTGATGGGAGTATCGGGATCGGCTTTTGTTCCGATTTTTCATTTTTATGCCGCCCTCACCCACCTGGCACTTTTTCCGGAAAAGCCAACAATTGAGCAAACTGAAATTCTTGGCTTAGTGGAAACTCATCAAAGCACGCTGCAACAGTGGGCGCAAAACGCTCCGATGAATTATCTGCATAAATGGTACTTAGTTGAAGCCGAACGGCAACGGGTGTTGGGCAATAAAGCCGAGGCGATTGAAATGTACGATCGCGCCATTTCTGGAGCCCAAGAAAACAAATATACTAATGACGAAGCCCTGGCCAACGAACTAGCCGCCAAATTCTACTCGGAATGGGGCAAAACAAAAGTTGCTCAAGCCTATATGTTTGAGGCGTATTATTGTTATGTTCTCTGGGGAGCTACTGCTAAGGTAACGGATTTAGAAACGCGATATCCCCAATTATTCACGGTAACTCAACCTGTGGGAAATAAAAGCACTAAAACTACCGTAGCAATGACAACCACGGGTTCTGGTAATCACCTAGATATCGCGGCAGTTATGAAGGCGTCTCAGGCTATTTCCGGCGAAATATTGCTGGATAAGCTATTGTCTAGCTTGATGAAAATTTTGATTGAAAATGCAGGGGCGCAACGAGGATATTTGATTTTGTCAACCCAGGGACAACTGTTAATTGAAGCTGAAGGGACAATAAATTCCCAACAAGTCACCGTGTTGCAGTCAATCCCCGTTGAAACCTGTCAAGAACTTTCCTCTGCAATTGTCAATTATGTGGCCCGCACTCAAGAAAGCGTGGTAATAGATGATGCTGTCCGAGACGGACAATTTACCAACGACCCCTACATCCAAAAGCATCAGCCCAAATCAATTTTATGTGTGCCGCTGATTAATCAATCTCAAATCGTCAGTATTGTTTACCTAGAAAATAATCTGACAGCGGGAGCTTTTACGCCAGAAAGAGTGGAACTATTAAAAGTGTTATCTGGACAGGCGGCTATCTCGATTCAAAATTCTAAGCTTTATACAGAAGTACGCGAAAATGAAACCAGGCTGGCTCAACTCAACAAAGCTTACGAGCGATTTGTTCCCCATCAATTCCTCCAGTTTTTAGAGAAATCAAGCATCATTGATGTGGAATTGGGCGACCAAGTGCAGTTAGAAATGTCCGTGTTGTTTTCCGACATTCGCGATTTCACAACGCTTTCGGAAACTATGACGCCGGAGGATAATTTCAAATTTATCAATTCCTATCTCAGTCGCATGGAACCCGTTATTAATGAAAATAAGGGGTTTATTGATAAATATATTGGCGATGCGATTATGGCGCTGTTTAGCGGCGAGGCGGATCATGCGGTGAAAGCGGGAATTGCTATGGTGCACCGCCTTGTTGAATACAATCAATATTGCGCTAAGGCTGGCTGTGCGCAGATTCAGATTGGGATTGGGATTAATACGGGTTCTTTGATGCTGGGAACGGTGGGAGGACCAAATCGCATGGACGGGACGGTAATCAGCGATGCGGTGAATTTAGCTTCTCGCGTAGAAAGTTTGACTAAAAATTATGGGGTGGCGCTATTAATTACCCACCCAACTTACTCGCGCCTAAAAAATCCATCCCAGTATGCAATCCGCACCCTCGATACGGTAAAAGTCAAGGGAAAATCAGAAGCGGTAACGGTTTATGAGGTGTTTGATGCTGATCCGCTAGAAATTAAAGAGGGTAAGTTAGCTACGCTGGAATTGTTTGCAGAAGCTAGGGCAATTTACTCGGAAGGGAAGTTGTTTGAAGCGGCGCGGCTGTTTTCCGAGTGTTGGCGTCAGAATCCGGGGGATAACGTTGCTAAAATTTACTGGGAACGCTGTCAGTCTGCATTGGTGACTCGCACAAAAATCAAAGACCGGCTACACAATTTAAATTAATTGCAACTGTCCCAAACTCGATCGCTAGATTATTACGCCGCGAGTCCCTGATGGCTTTCAGAGTCGGCTTGTCCTGATAGTTGGCTGTCGCGTAGCGCGAGGTAACTCTCACCAGCTATAGCAGATGTTGAAGGCTTTATATCATTTCCGGTTACACCGTCCGTGATGTTGACTGTTCACGGCGTCAACCGTCAACCGTCAACTGTCAACTCGAATTTACTATTCCGATGCTAACGGATTTGATATTAAATGAAGGAGAGTTGATTATTAAAAGCAAACCAAAAATTCTCAACAAGGCTAATGCTTGTATCATAGTTTAAATGCACAACAGCTTAATATCACTTTTATAGGTATGTTGTTGAACTTTAGCGCTAAAGGACAACAACATACGAAGTTTAAAAAGTTACTAGCTCAACTATACTGCTGGCAGTCACTCCTTTTAATATAGCTAAATATTCCCCTGTTACCTGATACTGAATTAT
>NZ_JAUBVJ010000134.1:0-16696 GCF_036702785.1 Microcoleus sp. AR_TQ3_B6
GCTGCCTATCTTTTTTTAGCACACATTGGCTCAATCCTTACAAAGTATGGGTTTCAGGCTGGTTGTTACCCCCCCAGATTGCCAATAGGTTATTTAAATCAATTGAAAAGCTAGAGTATTTATTGCATATCCTCTTAAATGAAGGACAATTAATAATTAAATTGGGGCGAAAAATCAAAAACAAGGGTAATGGTTGTATCACAGTTTAAATGTGCAACAGCTTACCCCAGTTATCAGCCTTTGACGATCGAGGGCGATTTGGTCTCCTCAACATCTACATCTAAAAAGTGCAAGTGACTCTCTTCCTCAGTATTGACAGCAATCACCAAACCTCTATTCCCCCAAGAAGCGATCGCCCGGGGTGAGGCGGGGCTGCTAAAATTCCCTACTTGAATCCCTTGACTGTTTAACACTTCTATCTGCCCCCCAACATCTGCCAACACCCATCCCCAATTAGCCACACAAGCAGACACGGGCAAACTTTTAAGGGGAATTCGCCCTACCTTGAGCGGCCACAATTTCATCAACAGCACCGCCGCTTTACCACTTTGGGGAATTCCCAGCAAAGTATAAGGCTCAGGTGTCAACAGCATCTGTCCGACGCTGGCAGACAACCGCACAGAACCCACAGGCGTGCCGCGGCGAGTGTAAACTCTAAAAGTAGTTTGGGGATTTTTTGGTTCGTTGTCCGGCCACACTGCTAAGACGTGTCGCCGATCCAAAAAAATTAATTCTGGTAAATAATTTTCCGGTAACGGCACAGTAGCGATCAGCTTCAAGGCTTTTTCCCGATCGCCCGCATTGCTGTTTGCAGCTAAAGAATAAAAACGCAGTTCGCCCGGAACCGCTACTGTCAACCAGTTTCCGCGAGAGTCAACAGCAGCTTTTAAAGCATCTGAACCTTGCCTCAAACCCATATCCAGGAGGCACTGAGGCTCCCAAGAGTCCTCGTTGAGCCAGTAAAGTTTTTGCTCCGTGAGAACGCAGCAGCCGTGGGAAGCAGGTAAAATGCCGCGCACGATTTCCGGCATTAATGAAATAGAAGTAGACATTTCTCCTGTAACTAGCTGTTTTCCCGGCTGACACCAAACCTTCACCTCTGTACCTACAGCAGCATACAGATACGTTTCAGTGGCAATTAAAGTGGTCAACGGTGCAGGAAGTATCAGTGGCTTTGGCCCAGAAAGCGAATAGCGCACAGTCCGAAGTAAATTAATAGCCGACTCTGATGCTTTTTGCTCTTCTACTTCCAGCAAAGACTCAGTTTCCGACTTCTGACTTTTATCACCACTGGTTGTGGGGTTTTCCCAAGGAATAATGCAGTCGCCCAATTGCCTGACAGCGGGGTCGTACATGATCAGCCGCAGAGCTTGAGCCATTTGGGAAGCACTGGCAAAACGGCGGGCTGGCAGCTTTTCTAAAGATTTTTTGACTATTGCTTGCAAAGGTTCGGGGATGGCGTCGGGAAATTGCAAGCGTTGATTCAGGTGCGCCCACCTCAAGTCTCCGGGGGTTCCCCCGAAAGGGCGGTAGCCCATTAGCAATTCAAACAGCAGAATTCCTACTGCATATATATCTGACATCGGGGAAAAAAGACCGTAAAACCGCTCTGGGGCCATGTAAGCGGGGGAACCTACGGTAGCGTCGGGAGAAATTTCTTGGTGGAGGCGAGTGGTACCAATTTCTGGCAGCCGACGCGCGATGCCAAAGTCAGACAGCCGGGGCGACCAACCTTTGGAACCTAAAGTTAGGAGGATATTTTCGGGTTTGATATCGCAGTGAACTACGCCTCGGCGGTGGGCGTAGTCTAAGCCTGCTAAAACTTCCATCACTAGCTGCAAACCTTCGAGCAGCCGCAAGGGGCGGTCTTGTTTGAGCAGGTTGCGGAGGGTTCCTCCCTCGCAGTAGTCCATAACCAAGTACCTGCCTGTAGCTGTGTGTTCTAGAGCTCGGCAGGTAACAATGTTCGGGTGCTGCAAGGTGATCAGAAACCACAGTTCTCGCAAGAATTCGCTAGTTGGGGCTTTTTGATGACTAAGTTCTTTGAGAGCAACCAGTTGGCTGGTGAGGCGGGAGTCCTGGGCGGGAGCTTCTCGAACGCTGGCACAAAAGACTCGACCAAATTGTCCTTGTCCGACTAGCCCTAAAATGCGGTATTTAGAATGTTGCATCGGTCTAATTATAGAAAAAGCTTGAGCTAGTATTAAAATATGTAAATAATTCTGACAAAAATTCAAATTTTTGAATCCCTCGCTAGGTACAGCCTATGTTATCTCAGGTTCATTTTCAGCCTCCTTGAGAGCGATCGCACAGTAGCACCTACTAAAATTATTGAGTTTCGGAATCACTATCAATCTTGCCGGATTCGGGTGCCGTATCTGGAACTACCTGTGGCTGCTATTTTAGTCGATCGCGACTAAAACAGTTTTTTCAAGACCGTCCAGGAAGCGTCTAAGGTTTTAGCTTTTCAAGGCTAAGCTCGGGACTCGGGGCGACAAGGGCAGCTATGACCACAACAGAAGCGCGGTTATGCAATCTAGGTTAGAGAGCCAGAAGCCGATGCTGTCGTCAAGGCATCTTAACCTTTTTGAGTGTTAGCAAATTTTTTTTTTGCTTTGAATATGTCGATCGTACTTGCTAAATACTGAACTTGACAGGAGCAATAATCAATATGGTTAAAATTATTAAACTAGATCCAATTGCTGAGGAAATGGCAGTCGAAACCCGCTCGAATATCCTATCTGCCTTACTTTCCAAAGACTTAGACGTTCTCAAGGAATGCGGGGGGCGGGGAATGTGCGCTACCTGCCACGTTTACATTAAAGAAGGCATGGAAGGCTTGTCTGACATGAACCGCCGCGAGAGGAGGACGTTGGAAGTCATTACTACAGCTAAAGCCAATTCGCGACTTGCTTGTCAGGCTCAAATTATGGGTGAGGGTGTGGTTGTACAGTTGCCTGCGGGGATGTACATTAATGCTATTGAAAATGTCGAAGCTCTGATCGGCCGTCGGGCCCAGCAAGATTTATTACACCCAATTACGGGTAAAGTAGTTGTAGAATCGGGAAAGTTAATTACTCGTTCGCTCGTTACACAGCTTAATGAAACCCGCTTCCAAGTAGGACAGTATTTAGTTCGGACTAAAGAAGCTTAAAATTGATATGTTTGTATTTTAGTAGTAGAGAAAAATTTATGTTGAGCCAACTTGCGCGTTTGAGCACGGAAGCAGACGGACGCTACGCCACTGCAGAAGAACTCCAATTTTTGAAAGACTACTTTCAGTCTTTGAATCACCGGATGAGTGCTTATAAAAAACTTCAAGCCTCTGAAACAGAAATTATGCGGCAAGTGGAAGCACAAATGCAGTCTCTCGACCCTAATTTATTTCGCCGCGGGGCTAACGATGTCACTGAAAAGTGCCGTGGAGATATTGTGCGGGTGTTGAGGCATTCAGCTGCAGCACTGTTGATTAATGATACGGAACGGTTGCGCGATCGGCTGCTGCTGTGGTTGCAAACTATGTTAGGTGCTGTTCAAGTTCGAAATAGTGCGAACGTGACCTACGATGTGATGAAAAAGGTACTCAAAAAATATCTGACTGTCGAAGAAACGAACCTATTTTTCCCGATTCTGGACATCAACCGCACTTTACTCGGCAAATAATCAAGGGAGTTGACACGTTAACGGCGATAAACTTTGCCGTTAGGAAGAGTGGCTCCAATCAACTGCGCTCCCCTCAAATCCGCCTCAGTGAGAATGGCTCCCCGGAGGTTGGCTCCTGTCAAGTCAGCTTTCTGCAAGTTGGCTTGACTCAGGTTAGCTTTGCTCAAGTTAATTTCATGCAGGCAAGAATTAGAAAGGTCGGCTTTGATCAGATACGCTAGGCTCAAGTTGGCTTTGCTGAGGTTTGCCCCGCTCAAGTTAGCTTCCATCAGATAAGCGCCGCTCAAGTTGGCTTCGTTCAACAATGCCTCTGCCATATTGATTCCAGTTAAAAGTTTGCGGCTCAAGTCTACACCGCTGAGTTCGGCCCCGCTGAGGTTAATACCGCTTAAGTGACTGCCATTCAAAGTAATGTTTTTCAGGTAGGTATTGCTCAGGTCTGCTTTGCACAAATTGGCTCTATCCAAGCAAGCTTCGCTGAGGTCTGATCCGCTCAAGCACGCGCCGTTTAAATAGGCTTGAGTGAGGTTAGTTCGCCTGAGGTTAGCTTTCAACAGGTTGGCTTTGCTGAGGTTAGCACGGGTTAAGTTGGCTCCGGCTAGGTTAGCTTTGGATAATTCGGATCCGGTGAGCTGTGCTTCAGTCAAGTCTGCGTCTTTGAGACTCGCTAGACTTAAGTAAGCATCTTTCAAGTTTGCCCCGTTGAGATTGGCTTTAATCAGATAGGCTTTACTGAGATTTGCCTCAGTGAGAACGGCTTTGGTGAGGTTAGCCGCGCTCATATCTGCACCTATGAGATTTGCCTTGGGGAGAATTGCTCCGGTCAGGTTTGCCCAATTCAGGTGAGATCCGGCTAGGTTGGCGTCGGTGAGATTGGCGCCGATGAGATTGGCGCCGCTCAGACTTGCTGCCATGAGGTTGGCGCCGGTGAGATTGGCGCCGCTGAGGTCAGCTTTGCTGAGGTTGGCTCGGCTCAGATGGGCTTTGGTGAGGTCGGCCCCGCTGAGGTTAGCACCGATTAGGTAGGGTCGTTGCTGGTGTTGGTTGAGGTTTGCCAAAATGAGAGTTGGGGCATCGCTGGAACGGTATAAATCGATCGGACTCAATACAATACCGCGCAGATTTGCCAGTCTAAAATCTCTTTCGCCGGCTGCATATCTATTTAGAAGTTCATTGGCGTCCATTAAGTTCTAGCAAAATGTTTGAGGTTGTGATTGCTTTTAAATTTTATGAGTTTCTAGGGTAAGTAATGAATTCTCTAGCTGCTAGTTATAATCAGGTTTTCTTTAATTAGCTAAAACCGGATTTTTTAAGTCAGTAGATTTTTTATAATTTAACTCACAGTTTTCATGATACAGTGTATAAGATGGTTGCCTCTCTATCGATTTTACAGCTATTAGCAACAAACTAATAGCTGTCCAACAAGTCAGTTTTTTTGGAAAAGTTCACTGAGAATAGCTTCATGGTCTTTTCCATCTTCGACCAGAGAATCGGCAGGTTGCAGACGATCGCGCAGACCTAAAATAAAGCGGTTGCAGTCCGAACCCAAGGATTCGCAGGAGGTTTGCAGGCAGTGGAGTTCTCGACCTGTGAGCTGACTAAAAAACGAACTTAAAATACCTGCTTCTAGAAAACAGGCGGGCCGCTTAGACTTAGGGGCTGTTTTAGCAAAAAGAGAGTTAGCAATTTTTACTATTAAAAATCCATGTTCGGCATAGCTGGGGTCAAGCTCAAATGTTCCCCATCCGTGAGTTTTCCAGCACTGTTGCAAGCACTGAAGAAATTCTACCATTTCCATGGAGGAAACTGGCTGACCGTAGTATTCGCTGACTTCTTCGCAAAAACGCACGTAGAAGTTTTTACCCCACCAGCGGCCGCAGTTGAAAAGCACCAGGCGGGAGGCTTGACCTGTTTCTTGTTCTAAGCCGATATAAATGGCTTGAATCAGTGTTTCAGGGAGCGCTAGGAGCCGATCGCCCCGGCGGTTTTCCAGCAGGCCGAGTTCGAGGTCGCCTCGGACGTAGGCATCGCGGGCAAAGTAGTTTCCAGGGAGTCGGGGCTGTGTGAGTAAGTCGGCAATATTAATCATCGGGAATTGGGAATTGGGAATTGGGAATTGGGAAGAAAGCTGATTATTTATTACCTTGGTCAATAATTGGCTGCACTTGGTCGAAAAATGGTTGCAATATACTCCGGGCTTGCTCGGAAAGCAGTTCTTTTAAACGAGTTTGCAGCAGATTGCCAACAGTTGCTTCGATCTTTTGAGTTTGGTGGGCTTCGACTATGCCGGAAAGCCAGTCTAGGAGGCGCTGTTCGAGAAAATTTCGATCGTTCAGCAGCATAGCCATAGCGCAGTACCGCAAGACTAGCACCCAGTGTTTGAGCGATCGTTCTAAGGTTTCTTGTTTTTCGTTGGGGAATGTTTCTTGTAGCTTGTCGGCTACTGGTTGGAAGATGCTTGCTTCCTTCTCCCGCAAAAATTCGTAAATTTTTAAGCGCTGGGCAAGGGTGGCAGCTTGACGCTTAAAAGCTATCAGTTCTTCGCCTTTTAAAAAGCGGTTTTCTGCCTGATCCAGCAGCGCCTCAATCTCAGGGTGCATGATTTTAATTAAGTGGTAATCGGTAATTGATAAAAGGAAGGAAGTTCGGCAACGAGCAGTGTACGGGATTTAACGGATTTAACTAATGGATTTTGAGGGATGAGGAAAGAGGGGTGAGGGAAGATGGATCAGGGATTACCCTATTTTTTATTTTCCACTCCCCACACAGATTAAAACAGGTCGAATAGATCATCAATGGTGACTTCGGCTGATTCAGAAATAGAAATTACTGGCAAGGGTGGCGGTAGGGGTAGGGCGCCTACTTCGGGAATTCCTTCCCAAGAGATAGCTTGAAAAAAGTCTGCGACTGGCTGGGTTAAAGTCAGAACTTGACCGGGGGTCGAGCCATTTGGGGTTTCTAAAGGTTTTCCCAGCCAATTATAGTGACCAAAGAAGTCTTGGACAGACTTGTCCAACCATGAAGTTTGACTTTTCATCTTTCTTCCTGCCTGGAGAGACCCACCATCGCACTAGAGATCGCTTCATTGGTGGGAGGAAAGGCAGGGCAGGGGATGTGCCTTTCCAGGTTGTTTACCGCAATATTTCACCGTGTTGCACTCGATTTTGAATGTCGCGGGCGTTGGCACCTTCGTTGAGCCAGAATGCTGCTGCATCAATTTTATCTGGATTGCCGAGGAGGAACTTGCAATAGGTTTCTCCCATTGAGTAACATTGGAGTTCTATGCAGCTCAGAGGCTTTTTGACTAGAGAGCCGAAGAAACCGGCGAACAAACCGGCGTATAGGTGACAAACCGGTTTGCCTACGTCGCCCAAAGTGCGAGCAACTGCTGAGTCAAAGAGGTTGATGAAGATGCAGCCGTGTTTGCGATCGCTCATGTCCACTTCCCAGCGGCCCCAACCTTGAGCCGTGAAGGGCCACCACCACGTTTCTAGCAGAAACATCAGATTTGACTGACGAATGTTCTGGCTGTATTCGGCACTAAACCATTTTTGAAAAAATTCGGAATCTTGGAGTCCCCACTGGCAACCAATAGTATACATGATGACAGAGGAAGCCGGGCCTACTTCTTCTTCGAGTCCCTCCACCAAACCGATAATGAAGTCTTCGCTGGTAAAAATGTTGCGCGACTCATTCCAGTCGTCAATTGTACCCCTCTGGCTATCGAAGGCAAAAAAATCCTTAAACCTATAGTGGCCATGCGTTTTAGGATGCTTTTGCTTCAGTAGCGATTCGCGGTGGGGGGAGATTTCTTTTTGGGCGGTAGAGACCATTGGCGGGTTGTTCCTTTTTGGTGTAGTTTGCTGAAAATTAGAGTCAAATAGACTGGGCTGTGTATTCAATTTAACGTCATTTTTCTCAAGGCAGGCACAGGGTATAATTTTTTACTGCAATATAAAAAGTTAAAATTCTAGGATGCTAAATTTGGGCGCTTGTTGGGCCTTCTGCCTTCGGATAACTGCTATCTGACGGAGGGGCGAAAGTGGGTATAACCTTAAACGGCTATGTGTTATCGTTTTGTGCAAGCTGTCCATTATATATATAGGGCATATGGGGATGAAACATCACGCTTGTATTGCAATAGGCATCAATCAATATCAGTTACTCCAGCCTTTGAGTTATGCCCAAGAGGATGCAGAGGCACTGTACGGTTTTTTGACTGAGGAGGCGGGTTTTGCGCCGGATGGATGTCTGCTGATGACCGATAGCTCGCCGTCGCTGTGGGGTCAATCTACTTATCCAAATCGGGAAAATATTCTGAGGTTGACCCAAAGCCTGTGCGCTGAACATCTGCAACAGGGAGATTTACTCTGGTGTTTTTTTAGCGGCTACGGTGTCAGCTATGAAGGCAAGGATTATTTGATGCCGGTGGACGGCAATCCGGCTGACATTCCGGGTACGGGGATTCCGGTAGAGTTGCTGTTGAATACTCTGAAAAACGCTCCTACGGAAACGGTATTGGTGCTGGTTGATATGAACCGCAGCCAGATTGTGAAAGCCGGGGAAACGATCGGCTCTCAAACGGCCGAACTGGCGCGGGAACTGGAAATCCCGACGGTGCTTTCTTGCCGCCCAAATCAAGTTTCCCGGGAAACTTCGGCTCTGCGTCAGGGGTTTTTTACAACGGCGCTTTTGGAGGGGCTGCGCTCGGGACAGTGCACGACCCTTAAGGGTTTAGACCGTTTTTTGAGCGATCGGCTGCCGGAGCTGTGCGATCACCATTTGCGTCCCAAACAAGAACCTTTGATGGTGGTGAATCCTCCAGGAAAGGCTCATTTGGTGATTTTGCCGGATGCTTCTGGGGTGCCAAGTGCTGTATTGGCAGGACGCAATGGCAATATGACGGTTAATGCGGCTGATGGGTTCGATAGCCCGCAAATGGCGACGGCTACGGCTCGAATGGATCTGCCTCCTGCAGTTGGCAACGCTCAGGATTCCTCGGTTGAGATGGCGCCTGTGTCGCAGCCGAATGCTGTGGACACGGACGATCGGGGGGGCGATCGACCGAACTTACAAAAGCCGGAGGATCGGGATAACGGGGGGTCGGATAAGTCTTTTTTGCAACAGCTAATTTTGTGGAGCTCAGCTACGGCTTTGGTGCTGCTGTTGGGTGTTTTTGTGACGAACAAATCAATTTTTCTCGGTCAGGAGGAAGGAGATCCTCGATCGCCTGCTGAAAATGCCCAAAACCCTGGCTCTCAAAAATCTGCTGGTGCTGGGGTGTCGCAGAACCAACCGCTGGCGGTGCAAGCAGGGACTGGAACCAAGCAGCCACCATCGAGCAAGCAGGTGTGGGCTGAGGCGAAAACTTTCCTCAAGGATGGTTCGGCTTCTAGTTTTAATAAAGCAGTGGTTAAGGCTCGAACGATTCCGCCTAGCGATCCGCTCTACCCGCAGGCTCAGCAGGATATTGAGCGCTGGAGTTTAACGATTTTGGATATAGCTAACGGGCGGGCTGCTCGGGGCGATTTCCAGGGGGCGATCGGCGCGGCTAAATTGATGCCTGATGTCAATGGGCCAGTTTACAATCAGTCGAAACAGGCGATCGCTCAATGGGAGGAGCTCTCCAAAAGCCAAAAAGTAAATGCTGCTTTACTATCGGCTGCTAAGGGTCAAATTAAGCGGGGGGCTGCCTCTTCTTACAGTAAAGCCATCCAGCAAGCTAATAAAATTCAGCCCGGTGAGCCGAAGTATGAAGAAGCTCAGCAGTTGATTGGACAGTGGAGCGAAAGTATTCTCAAAATTGCTCAGTTGCGCGGCTCTCAAGGAAAGCTGAAAGAGGCAGTTGAAGCTGCTTCGCTTGTGCCGTCGGGTACTAAGAGCTATCAGCAGGCTCAGAAGAATATCGCCAATTGGAAAACTAAGTTGCCAGGCCAGAAAAAAGGTTGATTTAATTGAGAATTTCCCGCTTTTTCACCGGGAAATTCTCTTAGCTACAAAGCCCAAATAGGTCGCTCGCTCGCTACTTCTTGACACTGCAAGAGGATACCTACAGATCGATAATTTAAAACCAATAATTTAATTCACCATTTCTTCTCGGCACATCCGGCGCCCTGGGATTTTATATTCTGTCCGAGCGCTTCTTTTTTATAGGGTGAAATATATCCGAGGGGCGGATTAATTAAGATTTTTAATTCAAGTCCCGGAACTGCATAAACCCGCCCCTCCACAGTGAAAAACCAGTTTTTTTTACCATAAGGATGCCTGTAGGTATATTAAAAAAAAAAAGTTGATGCACAAGTCCTAAATGAGTTAATTTTAATGTGGAATTAAAACAGTTAATTTTTGTATTTTATCACTTCCGATTATTAGGTTAGTTTCTACTTAACTTCAACTTTAGAAACCAGGAACTTGGGCGATCTTTACAGCAATTTTCTAGGTGAGTCGGGAGAAAAAATAACAATAAAATATCATTTTGTAGTCAAAGCTAATGAAAGCATATTTCCTCGCTTTCCGACCAAAAATAGTGACAGCAGATTTGACAGAAAAGATATCAATTATAAAAGTAACTACCCGGTTTGCAAGAGCATAAAAGTCTCGTCCAAAAACAGGCACTAACCCCAACAAACAGAGAAAAATTTATAGCCCAAACAGAGAGGAAAAACGCAATGAGTCTCATCTGATATCACGTCCGGTAGCACCCTCCTGGGTATAATGAGGTGTAGTTAATCGATCGTGCGTGTGACCTCTCACCAATTAACCAATTGCCAATCGCTCCTTCGAGTCATTGGATGAGCTTGAAGTTGTGCTATTCGAGTACCGTCGGCGCTTGCTTCAACAGCAAGACTCGATCTGTGGTTTAACTTTCTTTCATTGGTGACCCTCTTCTGCTGCTAATTGCGATCGCACCCCCACTCTACAAGTCCCGTGCTACCGGACTTGATATGATTTGAGATAGGCTGATTTGACAGAACCAATTTTAAGCCGAATTGCTCAGTTAGTTAGCCAACTAAGTTGGCGCTGACTTAAGCGGTGCTGCTCTAAAACGAGCCTCTCTATTTCAAGCCTCTAGAGAGGGAGCAGTCTTACAAGATACCAATCTGGTTAAGATTGAGCTCAGACAAGCCAACTTGCAAGATACTCAGCTAATAGGTTCTGATTTCTGTGGTTGTCGCCTCAAAGGAGCCTGCTTTACATACCCTGAAGGGTTAACTTGCCCACAGAAGCAGTGGCTCAGAGCCTATCGAGCCTTGAGTATTTTAACCTAGCCAATTGCTATTTGAATGAAAAAAATTGAAAAACTTGTTGAATTTGCGATACTTTTAGTTGCTACAGAAACAGGCTTGTCGCTTAACTATATTCAAAAGGTATTGTTGCGAGAATCTCTCCTCGATCCCAAAAAAAGTTACGCTCAAATTGCTGAAGAAAATAATTACTCTGAAAGCTATATTAAGTGTTCAGTTGCCCCTAAATTATGGCAGTTGCTTTCACAGGCGATCGGTGAAAAAGTTAATAAAACAAATTTACCGGCGCTGCTAGAACAGCATTCGGTAAATCAGAAAAATCCTCAGCCAACTGCGACAACAACAGCAATGCCGGCGGCGGGCTTGACTAAGGAACACTACGTTCTAGAATCTCCAGAAGGACAAGTTCCTGTCGCTTCGCGCCTGTACATTGAGCGATCGACCATCGAACAAACCTGTTATCAAGAAATTCTCCAACCCCGTGCATTCATTCGCATCTTTGCACCTCGAAAAATGGGAAAAACTTCCCTAATAGCACGAATTCTGGATTATGGCAGCAGTCAAAATTACCACACAGTGAGACTTAGCTTACATTGCGCCGGCACACAGGTGTTTGCTTCGAGCGATCGCTTCTTACGCTGGTTCTGTACCAATGTCACTAAACAGTTGGGTTTGGAATCTAGATTAAATGACTACTGGGACGAGGATATGGGACCTTTGATTAACAGCACGATTTATTTTCAAGGTTATATCCTCAAGGAAATCTTTAACCCTATGGTTCTAGCACTAGATGGCATCGACCAATTATTTCAGTATCCAGAACTCGCTGGTGATTTTTTCGTTTTGTTGCGTTCCTGGTATCAGGAAACAAAGGACACTTCTGTTTGGCAAAAGTTACGAGTTGTAATGGCTCATTCCGTTGAACTTTACATTCCCTTACCCACTAATCGCTCTCCGTTTAATGTGGGATTGGCGATCGAACTGCCGACCTTTAACCAAGAACAGGTCCAGGATTTAGCTCAACGTCACCAACTTCAACTCACGAAGCCTGAACTTGAGCAATTAATGAAGCTGACGGGTGGCTCTCCGTATTTAATCCGACTAGCTTTGTATCAAAGTAGTCGCTTGAAGATTCCTATACAAACGTTACTGCAAGATGCTACAACTGATAGGGGAATTTATCAACAACATCTTCAGTATCAGTGGTGGAATTTTCAGCAAGATCCTGACTTATTTGACGCTTTTAGGCAGGTTTTAACTGCTCCAATTCAGTTAAATATGGAAGTGGGGTTTAAGTTAAAAAGTTTAGGATTGGTGCATATTATTGAAAATAAATTAACTGTTAGCTGCGAGCTTTATCGAGAGTATTTCCGCAATTATTTTTCTTAATTGTTGAGTCAGGTAAACGCATATAAATTAAGTTGACAAATGCCTGAATTTGTGCATTACTAAATAACTCAAAAAAACCTTCTTAAAATTTTAACCCTAACCATAACGCCGGCAGATTAGATCTGAGCTTTAAGAATTTCTTTAGTATCTGTAATTCGTTATCGCACCTCTGGGAACCAACCTGAGCTTTTAATTGGCAACTAATTGACCAATTTAGATTATTGACAAAAGTAACAAATTATGTAAATTCTAACTTTGGGTAATATAACTTTACACAAATATACTAACTTTATCTATTTCTCCTTGAGCTCAACAACTGAATAATAGTTAATTATCCTACTCCGTCATCTAAGAAAGAAACCCATGCTAACTGCTTTTTAGAAGAAGAAACTGAGCTTTTATTTTCATGGAAAGGAAGATTTCTAGTGTAAATAGTAATACCGCAATCAGTGAGGCTAAGGCTATTTACTTGAAAGATGCAGATGGAAATCACTATTTTGACTGTTTAGCTGGTGCAGCAACCTTAGCACTGGTAAACAATCACACTGTCGTACTTGATGCTCGCAAAAGCTCTCAAAGCAAATCTTCCCTTACATACTCTAGACTTAACCACGCCGGTAAAAAAGGAGATTGTGATAGCAGAACAAATTGACAGCATCAGCGAAATTTTCTAAGCCTGCATTCAGGTAGCAGAAAAACAATTATTGTCAGTTCTTTCTCCAAAGTCTTAAGAATGTTAAAATCACCCAGCTTATTTCCTGTCAAAGATACAGCCAATTTTGACAGCCACTTTGCGATTCTTTTGAGTCTTCTACCATGACATCCATCTCGATTCCAACTATCCGAACAGAAATCAAAGAATTTTTACACCTTGCTGTTCCTCTAGCCAGTGCTCAAGTCGCCCAATCCAGTGTCGGGTTTGTAGATACGGTAATGATGGGGCATTTAGGATGGGAAAGTCTGGCTGCGGGTGGATTAGCATCTATCACGTTTACCACCCTGCTACAAACTGCAAGTGGTATTGTCAT
Source organism: Microcoleus sp. AR_TQ3_B6 (assembly GCF_036702785.1). Lineage (NCBI taxonomy): Bacteria > Bacillati > Cyanobacteriota > Cyanophyceae > Oscillatoriales > Microcoleaceae > Microcoleus > Microcoleus sp. AR_TQ3_B6. Next base: position 13,325 of record NZ_JAUBVJ010000134.1, read on the forward strand.
GGGAGTTATTCCTCTGGTAGCAAAGGCTTACGGAGTAGGTGACAAACTACGGATTAAGCAGGTGGTACGTCAGGGCTTGTGGCTATCACTGGTGTTAGCAGTTCCAATGATGCTGCTGATTGGACATCTAGATATGCTCATGCTTCAGCTCGGACAAGATCCTGCGACTGTCACATTGGCAGATACTTATCTGGATGTCATGCTTTGGTCAATGTTTCCAGTCTTAGGCTTTGCTGTACTCAGAGGGTTTGTATCTGGTGTGTCGCAAGCGGGTCCCATTATGGCGATCGTGATTGGAGGAACCCTCTTCAATATTATAGGGAATTACATCTTGGGTTATGGCAAGCTGGGATTTCCTAAACTGGGACTGAGAGGTATGGCCTTAGCGAGTACCGCTACCTTCTGGGGTATGTTCCTGGTATTAGCGGTCTACATTCTTATTCATCCTCAATTGAAATCATTACACATCTTTAAAACGATAGATTGGCTAAAGCCCTCCATTATCGGGGAGTTGCTGTGGATTGGTACACCAATCGGAATTTCTGCTGCCCTAGAATTTGGGCAAGTGAATGCGGTTACTTACATGATGGGTACATTGGGAACTAATGTGCTGGCAGCGCACCAAATTGTTTTCCAAACGGGGCTCATTAACTTCATGCTGCCGCTAGGAATGTCCTATGCCGCGACAGTTCGAGTGGGGCAGTGGCTCGGAAAGCAAAATCTCGAAGGCGTACAAAAAGCGGGGTACGTTAGTATGTTTTTCGGAGGTGGGGTTATGGTACTAATGGCGATTACACTAATTACCTTCTCCCGCCAAATAATTGGACTGTATTTAGATGTTAATGACCTGGCGAATGCAAGCATTGTGGCAATTGCCATTCCTATGTTTATAGTTCTGGCAGTACAGGAAATCTTTGAGGGAGTACAACGAACCGCTTATGGGGCGCTGCAAGGATTTCAGGATACTCGTGTGCCAATGCTGCTAGGCTTCTTGGCATTCTGGGGAGTTGGATTGCTCAGTAGCTATGTGTTGGGATTCTCCTTGGGTCTAGGTGGCGTGGGTTTGTTGATCGGGGAGGTAATTGGTATAGCAACTGCCGCAGGATTTTTTATCTGGCGGTTTCGCAAACTCATCTCAAACTACACTACCTTGGTTAATGATGAAGCCCGAACAAAAAGTTTGGGGACGTGACTATGTTCTAGTCAGACAACTTTATGAAAAAAAGAACTGAACAATACAACATAAATCGAAAATTATTTAGCAGGTCGTGCAGCCGCAATGGGCGATCGCTTGATGAATCATCTACGTCAGATACAAACAAAATCTCGTTGTATTCGTGAAGTACGTGGGTGCGGGTTAATGATTGGGGTTGAGAGCGTCAACACGCAAGCATAAGCCGACAAGCACGGCAAGTATTCTGGGTATTCACTCCTAGCCAGTCGCATTCCAGACGAGTGTCTGCGCCGAGGTTTGATAATTGAGATTGGCGGACGATTTGATAGTGTTGTGCGTTTCTTACTACCCTTAATAGTGACAGCAGAAAAAAAGGACAGCATCAGCGAAATTTTATCAGCATCTATTCAGGTAGCAGAAAAACAATTATTGCCAGTTCTTTCTCCAGAGTTTTAAGGAAGTTAAAATCAGCAAACTTATTTGGTGTAAAAGATACAGCCAATTTTGAGAGCTACTTCTGACAGCGTTTTTTAGGTAAGTGAGGTACATAGCTTTCGATAGAGGACACGGCGCCGTGCCGTTTCCCTAGAGCGCTCGAACGCTTGAGTGGTGTGCTTCATTAATGTGGAATTTGCTGTTACTAATTTCCCAACTACTTCATGATTCACGTATTTAAGCTGCGGCTTTGAAATACCAACAGACATCGACTGACCAGACAAAACAGCAACATTAATCTTTTGCGACCGGCAAAATTTACTTGAGGAGGGGAATTATGACTAATAATACTTATGATATAATCGGAATAGGCATTGGACCATTTAACTTAGGTTTAGCAGCACTTTGTGAACCTGTAGAGCAAATCAAAGCTCTATTTCTAGATCAAAAATCTCAATTCCACTGGCATCCAGGCTTATTACTGGAAAATACTTCACTTCAAGTACCATTTCTCGCTGATTTGGTAACAATGGCCGATCCCTGTAGCAAATTCAGCTTCCTTAACTACCTCAAAGCTCAATCCCGTCTCTACAATTTCTATTTTTTGGAAAAGCTTCATACTTCGCGCCGAGAATACAACCACTATTGTCAATGGGTGGCAGAACAATTACCCAGTTGTCGGTTTGGGGAAAGAGTAGAAGCCATTTCTTGGGAAGAAAATAGACAGGATTTTGCAGTGAAAACCCAGAGAAAGGATGGTACTAACTTTACCTATTATTGCCGAAACTTGGTTTTAGGAGTTGGTAGTGTTCCCCATATCCCAGCTTGCTTCCAAGATGTGCCTTCTGAGCAGATTTTTCACTCATCAGAATTTTTGCACAAGCGCGATCGCACTCGTCAATCTCAATCAATTACTGTCATCGGCTCAGGGCAAAGTGCAGCAGAAGTTTTTTATGAAATGTTGCAAGCTCAGGAAACATACGGTTATCGCCTCAACTGGCACACTCGTTCCCAAGGCTTTTTTCAGATGGAATACTCAAAATTGGGCTTAGAGCATTATTCTCCCGATTACATCCACTATTTCCACAGCCTACCGCAAGAAAAGCGCGATCGATTGCTACCAGGGCAAGGCTTTCTTCACGAAGGGATTAGCTTAAGCACCATTGCTAATATATACGATCTGCTTTACGAGCGTTCTGTTGGAGGAAATTATCCTGAGGTACAGTTACTATCTGCGATCGAAGTGAAGGAAGTGGAAAAAGCAGGCAATGGCTATCGTTTAGTATATCGACACTTGCAGCAGAATCAGCCGTATACTCATGAAACCGACTGCATCATTCTTGCTACTGGATACCAAGATAAAATTTCCGATAGTATTGCAAATATCAGCCATCTAATTCAGTGGGACGAACAGAAGCGATACATTGTTAATATTGGCTATAACCTGGCTCTGACCCAAGGCATTCCCAATCAAATTTTCGTACAGAGTGGCGAGTTTCACACTCACGGCATCGGCTCATCAGATTTAGGATTGGGGGCTTACCGCAACTCTGTAATTATTAACACTTTGGTAGGGCGAACCGTCTATCCTGTTCAACAGCGCAACGTATTTCAGCAGTTTGGTATCATAGCATGAATAATTATCAGTATTATATAGCAATCCTTGCAGGGGTTGTAAATTTTTTACCCCACCCCAGCCCTCCCCGCGAGTTCGGGGAGGGAGTAAGAAATTCACAAATGATTTAGGATGGCTATAGTGTTTT